>JBBSAS010000146.1:0-4819 GCA_038252055.1 Candidatus Limnocylindrales bacterium | reverse complement strand
GGATGGCTTGCGTGGTGTCCCGGAGCGCGCCTGGATCGAGGACGCGCCCGGCGATGATCACTCCCCGGTGGCGTGGGAGGACCGCGGAGTTGCGGCTCGTCAGGCTCGGGGGAGCCGCAACGTGAACACGGCGCCGCCGCCAGGACCCGGGCTCGCAACGCTGATTGAGCCGTCCATCGCCTCCACCAGGGACTTCGTGATCGCGAGCCCGAGGCCGCTGCCGCCGGCGTCGCGGGAGCGTGACGGGTCCGCCCGATAGAAGCGCTCGAACACGCGGGCGGCTTGGTCGGCGGTGAGCCCAGAACCGTCATCGCGGACGGTGATGACTGCGCTTGACCGTTCGACGGCGAGTCCGAGCTCGACGTGGCCGCCGGGCTGCGTGTAGCTGCGTCGGGATGGAAACGCTCAAGGGAGAGCCTCCGGTGACCTACCCGCGCCCAGACCTGACGGGGCTTCGATCTCCGCTGCTCAGCCGCGGACCCCACCCATGCCCTCGCCCACGTAGCCGCCGATCTAGTCGGCGAGGCGGGTGAACTCGGTCGGGATGACGAACTTGGTCGAGGGGCTCATCCCGATCGACTTGAGGGCCTCGAGGTACTGGAGGAGCATCGTCTTCTGGTCGATCGTCGAGGCGGCGGCGTAGATCCGCTCCAGGGCCTGGCCGAAGCCCTCGGCGTTGAGGATCTGCGACTGCCGGGCGCCCTCGGCGTTGAGGATCTGCGACTGCCGGGCGCCCTCGGCGTTGAGGATGGCCGCCTGCTTGGCCCCTTCGGCGATGTTGATCTCCGACTGGCGGCGCCCCTCGGACTCGGTGATGACGGCGCGGCGGGTCCGCTCGGCGGACAGCTGCCGGTTCATGGCCGCCTGGACGTCGCGCGGCGGGGTGATCTCGCGGATCTCGACGGTCGTCACCTTGCCGCCCCAGCGTTCGGTCACTTCGTCGAGCTTGGTCCGCAGGACCTCGTTGATCTGTTCGCGCTTGGACAGCACGTCGTCGAGCAGGATGTCGCCGATGACGGCGCGCAGGGTGGTGGTGGCGACCCCCTGCAACGCGCCCGAAAAGTTGGCCACGCTGATCACGCTCGCGAGTGGGTCGACGATCCGCCAGTAGATCAGGAAGTCGACGTTGATCGGGGCGTTGTCCTTCGTGATCGCGGTCTGGCTCGGCACCTCGATGAACTGCTCGCGGAGATCGACGGTGACCGGCCGATCGACGAACGGGATCAGGAACATGAGCCCCGGACCCATCGTCAGCCGAGGTCCCGTCCGACCGAACCGGAAGACGACCATCCGAACGTATTGCCGGGCGATCCGGATCGACAGACGGGCGAGGACCGCCAGAACCGCGATCCCGGCGATCGCCGCGACAACGCCCGGGCTCGGCATCAGCGGCGTCCGGATGGCAGGGGCCGGACGGCCATCTCGATCACGTGGCGAGGTCGACCGTCGGCGTCTCGGCGGCCTCCGGCTCGGCGGCGAAGAACTCGCGCTTCATCAGGCCCATCATGCCGGCCATCAGCACCATCGGGAACGACTGGATGGCCGTGTTGTATGCCCGGACCGCGGCGTTGTAGCCGTCGCGGGCGCCGCTGATCTGGTTCTCGGTGGTGGCCAGCTGCTCCTGGAGTGAAAGGACGTTCTGGTTGGCCTTGAGGTCCGGGTAGTTCTCGACGACCGCGAACAGCGAGCGCAGCGTGGACGTCAGCGCGTTCTCGGCCGCAGCCTGCTCGGCCGGACCCGTGGCACCCGCCGCCACCGCCGCGGCACGCGCGTTGGTGACCTCGGTGAGGACCTGCTGTTCGAAGCCCATGTAGCCCTTGACCGCATTGACGAGGTTGGGGATCAGGTCGTGCCGGCGCTTGAGCTGGACGTCGATCTGGGCCCATGTCTGGTCGACGACGTTCCGTTGCCGGACGAGGCCGTTGTACATCAGCACGACCGCAACGAGCACGATCGCGACGACGACGACGATGATCAGCAGGACCGAGCCCATGGCACTCTCCGTTGCGTGTGTGATCCAGTCTACGCGGCAGTCCGCGGATCAACGCGCGGGCTCATCGTCGTGGCTGGCGAGTAGCGCGCTCCGCGCCACGCGACGAGAAGGCCGGCGAACACGATGACCGGCGGCCACCCGCCCCAGAGACCCAGCGGCGTGGTCGGTCGAGATCCTGCTGGTCGGGGTGCTGACATAGGCATCCCCGGGCGAGCCGTATGGGCACGCGTGGAGGCCGAGCTCCTGCCCGATACCGCGGAGCTGGTGACCGATGCCGGCACCGAGACGGTCCCGCACAGTGCCCTCGTCGTCGGCGACGTCGTCCTCGTGCGCCCGGGCGGGCGCGTCCCGGTCGACGGGGTCGTGGCCGAGGGCTCGGCCGACGTCGACGCGTCGATGATCACCGGCGAGTCGCGGGCAGTCCCGAAGGAACCGGGTGCGAAGGTCGTAGCCGGGACCGTCGCCGCCGGCGGCAGCCTGCGGGTGACGGTGACCGCGGTCGGGGAGGGGACGGCGCTCTCGGGGATCATGCGCATGGTCGCGGCGGCCCAGGCCTCCGCGTCACGGACACAGGCCCTCGCCGATCGGGCGGCTGCCATCCTGTTCTACGTCGCGCTCTCGTCCGGGCTGATCACGTTCGGCTTCTGGTGGCTCGACGGCGACCAGGCAGGAGCGCTGACCCGGATGGCGACCGTGCTTCTCATCGCCTGCCCGCATGCCCTTGGGCTTGCCATCCCGCTCGTCATCGCGATCAGCACCTCGCTCGGGCGCGGAACGGCCTGCTTGTCAAGGACCGGATCGCCCTCGAGCGGGCGCGCGAGCTCGACGTGGTCAAGTCGCGAGGCCGGCCTGACACGACGTCCACCGGAAACTCGGCAGCCGTGTCACCGGGTGGCACACTGCATCGCATGGAACTACGTCCCCTCCGGATCCTGGTCGTAGACGACGAGCCACCGATCGTTGAACTCCTGACCGGCTATCTCGAGCGGGAGGGGTGGTCGGTCGCGAGTGCGAGGAACGGGCTCGAGGCGGCGCTCGACGCCGTGCGGCGCGAGGACCCGGACCTCGTCGTGCTCGACGTGATGCTGCCGGGCCTCGACGGCGTGGAGGTCTGTCGCCAGCTGCGTGCCTTCTCGGACGCCTACGTGCTGATGCTCACGGCCCGCGGCGAGGAGATCGACCGGATCATGAGCCTCACGGTGGGTGCCGACGACTACCTCGTGAAGCCCTTCTCGCCGAGAGAGGTCGTCGCCCGGATCAAGGCGGCACCCGTCGGCCTTGAGCTTGACGAGGGCCGCCGGGTCGTGCGCGTTGATGGGGTGCCCGTGGAGTTGACGGCCCTCGAGTTCAATCTCCTGGCGGCGCTGGCGCGCGATCCGGGGGTCGTCGTCGCCCGCCAGCGGCTCCTCGACGCGCTCTGGGGGCCGGGGCGGGCCGGCGATGGTCACCTCGTCGACGTCCACGTGGCGAACCTTCGCCGCAAGCTTGGCGACGATCCAACGAACCCGCGCTTCGTGGAGACAGTCCGCGGCGTCGGCTACCGCCTGATCGAGGCGCGGTGATGCTGCCGCGCTCGCTGCGAGCCCGGCTGCTTGCAGCACTCCTCGTGGTCGTTGCCTCCGCCCTGGGAACCGTGGGGATCGCCGTGCTCCTGACCGGACCCCACTACTTCGCGGATGCGATGGGTCATATGCCCGGCGACCCGATGGGTGAGGCGATGGGAGCGGCCACGCAGGCGGCGTTCGACGCCGCGATTCGTGAGGCGCTGCTCGCTGCAACGGTGATCGCCGTCGGCACTGCGGCCATCGTGAGCCTCGCCGTGGCGGCGCGGATCGCGCGCCCGATCACGAGGCTCGCCGGAGCCGCCGAGCGGATCGCCCACGGCCACTACGCCGAGCGGGTGTCGGCCGACGTGCCCGGCGAGCTCGGCGATCTCGCGACCGCGTTCAATGACATGGCCGGGTCGCTCGAGGCGACGGAACGCCGACGCGTCCAGCTGGTGGGCGACGTAGCGCATGAGCTGCGAACGCCGCTTGCGACGCTCGACGGCTTCCTCGAGGGGCTCGAGGACGGCGTCATCAACCCCTCGGCCCAGACGTGGCATCTGCTACGAGCCGAGACCGCGCGGCTCGCTCGGATGGTCAACGACCTGTCCGAGCTGTGGCGCGCCGAGGCGCACCAGCTCCCGATGCGGATCGACGCCGTCGACGCCGCCGAGATCGTGCGTGAGGTCGGCGAGCAGTTCCGCCCGCAGGCCGAGCCTCGAGGGATCACGCTGGACCTCCCGACCGGGTCGGCGGTCGCCATGGCCGACCGGGACCGGACCGCCCAGATCGTGTCCAACTACCTCTCGAACGCGCTGCGCCATGCGCCTGACGGGTCACGGGTGAGCGTCAGGGTGGCGACCCGGGTCGACACCGTACGGATCTCGGTCGCCGACGAAGGGCACGGGCTCGCGCCGGACCAGCTCGAGGCCGTCTTCGAGCGCTTCTACCGGGTGGATGCCGCCCGCAGTCGAGCGGCCGGCGGTTCGGGGATCGGGCTCGCCATCGTGTACGCGCTGGCGGAGGCGATGGATGGCCAGGCGTGGGCAGAAAGCGACGGCGCCGGCACGGGCGCGACCTTCCACGTCGAGCTGCCCGCGGCCTGATCCCCGCCGCTTGACCAAGTCTTGACGACGGCTTGCGCCTTCCTGCATTGTCTCTATCGCACGGTGGATGGCTTGCGTGGTGTCCCGGAGCGCGCCTGGATCGAGGACGCGCCCGGCGATGATCACTCCCCGGTGGCGTGGGAGGACCGCGGAGTTGCGGCTCGTCAGGCTCGGGG
>JBBSAS010000145.1:0-4840 GCA_038252055.1 Candidatus Limnocylindrales bacterium | reverse complement strand
TTAAGGGTCGTCAAGCGACCAGAGAGCTCGCGTGGGGCCTGCCGGGAGCGAACGGCTCACGCTTGGTGAGCATGTGCCAGGTCGCGGAGCTGAGCTCGCGGGCGATCTCGACCCGGGCGACCTTGCTGCCGCGCTGCTTTCCGAGGCGCTTCTTCGTCCGCTCGTAGCGCTCGTGATAGGCCGGGTGTCGGGCGGCGTGGGTGGCGGCCTCGATGAGCGCCCCAGCGCAGGTACTTGGGGTCGTTCTTGGCGATGGGTCCCCGGTCATCCCGACGGCCCGACTGGCGGACGAAGGGACACAGCCCGGTGTACCCGGTGAGCTTCTTGGGGCTGGCGAACCGGCTGATGTCGCCGATCTCGGCGGCGATCGTGTACCCGAGCACCCAGGCGATCCCGGGGGCGGTCATGAGCAGGGGGACATAGGTGGTCGGCACCGCATGCCCGGAGCTCGCGCTCGCAGTGGGCGATCTCGGCGTCGAGCTCGTCGACGAACCGCAGGCTCGTGGCCAGGGTCGTGGACCAGGGCTCCGGGATCGCTTGCTGTTGTCCTGTCATCGCCCGACGTCGCGCCGGTCACGATCCAGACCTGGGCTGGCCAGGACCCGATCGACCCGGTGACGGCGACATCCGAGCTCGCCGGAACAAGCTTCAGCGCAGCTTACGGTCCGCCTTGCACCGATGACGCAGACTCGGTCCAGGCGATCGGCCCATTCGCGCCTCAATCCTGGGCGGGCAACGCCGTCCACCTCGATGCGGCGCAGGACTTCGTGCTCGGCCCGCTTGGCGCCGCAGCAGTCGGAACCCCGATCTCGCCTCGGCACTTGGCGCGTACACGTCGGCAGACGATGCGACCAGACAGAGCTGGCTGTCGGGGTACACGGATGCGCTTGGCGCGGCCTCGACGCAGAATGGCAATGTCGTGGTCGCGACAGGAAGCTACGGACCCGTGCCCGTGCTCATGGCCGAGGAGCTGGAGCGCGTCCTGTGGCACTACGCCCGCGACGTAGCGACGCATCAGGAGGTCGGCATGAGCGTTACGCGGAAGCAATGAACATGTCGACAAAGGCACGCGCAAGCGCAGAAGTGCCACCGGTCTCGCAGGCCACCGGTTCCGGAGCAGGGGTCAACCGCTTCGTCTATGTCGCCGTAGGAATCGCTGCCCTCGGCGGGCTGCTCTTCGGCTACGACACCGGTGTCATTTCCGGCGCGATCTTGTTTGTCAAAGGCGAGTTTTCCCTCTCGCCGTCCATGGAAGAGCTCGTCGTCAGCGCCGTCCTGATCGGTGCTGTTTTCGGTGCCACCACCGGAGGCGCCCTGACGGGCCGGTTCGGGCGTCGCTGGCTGATCATTCTCGCCGGCGTCGTCTTCACCTTGAGCGCGATCGGGACGGCCTTCGCACCGTCGGTCGGCTGGCTGATGATCGCGCGGCTGGCGAGCGGCATCGGCATCGGCATTGCCTCGTTCATCTCACCCATGTACATCGCCGAGCTCGTGCCGGCCAAGGTCCGTGGCTCGCTGGTGGCGGTCAACATGCTGGCCATCACCACCGGCATCGTTGTTGCCTATCTGGTGGACTACGTGTTTTCGGCGAGCCAGGGATGGCGCTACATGTTCGGCCTCGCGGCGTTGCCCTCCATCGGCCTGGTCATCGGCATGTGGTGGCTGCCCGACAGCCCGCGCTGGCTGATCAGCAAGTCGAAGGTCGATGAAGCGCGAAAGGTCCTGAAGCGTGCGCGGCCGGCATCGGACGTCGACCAGGAGATCAAGGACATCCAGCACGGCATGACGCAGCAGGGCGAAGGCGGGATGGCCGGGCTGCTCCAGCCGGCTCTGCGGATGCCCATGATCGTCGGCCTCGGCCTGGCCACGTTTCAGCAGATCACCGGCATCAACACTGTCATCTACTACGCCCCGACCATCTTCAAGTTCGCCGGCATCAGCGCGGCCGGACCGGCCATCCTTGCGGGAGCGGGATTGGCTGCGGTCATGTGGTGCTTCCACGTGCTCGCCATCTTCCTGCTCGACCGGGTCGGCCGGCGACCCTTGTTGTTGACGGGGGTGGCCGGCCAGATCGTCGGCCTGATGATCCTGGGCGCGGCATTCCAGTTTCCGCAGTTGGCGAGCTTCAAGAGCGACGTGGCCATTGGCGGCCTGGTGATCTACGTGGCGTGCTTTGCCTTCGGGCTCGGGCCCATCTTCTGGCTCCTGATCTCCGAGATCTATCCCCTGAAGAACCGGGGCGTTGCCATGAGCGCCGTCACCGTGACCAACTGGGCCATGAACCTGCTCGTGGCCGTGACCTTCCTGACCGTGGTTTCGTTGCTGGGGCATGCCGGCACGTTCTGGCTGTACGGCATCGTCGCGGTCGGTGCCTGGATCTTCTTCTATCGGCTGGTGCCGGAGACGAAGGGGAAAAGCCTGGAGCAGATCGAAGCGCAATGGCGCTCCGGAAGATCCCCGCGCCAACGATGAAAGCGAGATGCTCAGCCGATACGGGGCCTCGGCGGCCGAGGGGGATGCGCGATCCTCTGGCGGCTCTTCCAGCCGGCGAGGCGCATGAGGTCGCCTTCGGTGCCCCCGTCGGCGAGCCACATGTGGGCGTAGGTGTGGCGGAACTGGTTGGGGGTGGAGCCTGGCGATTCCGGCCGCTGCGCCCCGGCGCCGGAGGATCTGCAGGACCCCGCTGTCCGTGAGGGCGCCACGGGTGCCGAGCCACAGCTCCTCGCGGCTCGCCTGCGGATGCGCCGCCCGCGCCCGCAGGTAGCGATCGACCGCCTGTGCGGTCTTCGCCCCGAACGGGCTGGCCCGCGGTCGGCGGCCCTTGCCCAGCACGATCGCGACGCTCTCCTCGAGATCGACGTCGGCGCGGCGGAGGCCCGAGATCTCGCCCCGGCGCATGCCCGTGTCGAGCAGCATGCGGACGATGGCTGTCGCGGCGCGCCTCGAAGTCCGTCCCCGCGCAGGCGTCGAGGATCGCCTTGATCTGGTCCGGCCGCAGGATCGGCGGCGGTTCCTCCGGGATGATCGGCGGGGTCATCCGGGCCATCGGCGACTCCCGGACCTCGTCCTCGGACACCGCCCACTTCCAGAACGCCTGCAGGCAGCGGTAGGCGATCGACACCGTCGCGGGCCGCGATCCGGCGTCCTGGAGCGAGACCAGGAAGGCCTCGATGTGCTCGCGTCGGATCGCCTCGAGCGCCACGGGCATGCCCTGCGCGGCCAGGTAGCGCTCGAAGCGCTCGGCCGCGTCGATGTACGTCTTGATCGTGGCCGGGCTCCGGTTCGCCGCTCGCAGGCTCAGGCGCCAGCTGTCGATGGCCGTCCGGAGTCCCAGGCGCGGCGCCGCCGTCGGCTCCGGTATAGTTGCCCTGGTGCTCGTCGATCCGACCACGGATCCTGCATCCCCAGCGCAGTACTACGCTCACCGGGAACAGGAGAGTGGTGAGATCTATGCGCTGTAGGGGCGCTGTGGTCAAGCCGGAATTCAGTTAGACGCTGTAGCGGAGCACAAACCCGGGCGGGAGTAGCTCAGTTGGCAGAGCGGCAGCCTTCCAAGCTGCATGTCGCGGGTTCGAACCCCGTCTCCCGCTCCATCAACATGGCAGATGGCGCCTCGGCGCGCGGCCGCCGTCGGAACGATGGAGGACACGCGGATGGAGCAGCGGCCCCTCGGCTCGAGCGAGATCGTCGTATCGCCGATCTGCCTCGGGACGATGACCTTCGGCCAGGGCACGGACTTTGCCGAGGCCGAACGGATCGTGGGTGCCGCGCACGAGGCAGGCGTCAACTTCATCGACACGGCCGACATCTACGCCGACGGCGAGTCCGAGAGGATGGTCGGGCGGCTCCTGGCGTCCGATCGCGCGCGCTGGGTCGTCGCCACGAAGTGCGGAAGCCCGATGGGCGGCGAGCCGGACCGTCGGGGCCTATCGCGGCGCTGGATCACGACCGCAGTCCACGATAGCCTGCGGCGCCTGGGCATGGACCACATCGACGTTTACTACGCTCATCTCGACGACGAGGCGACCCCGCTCGAAGAGACGCTGAGGGCCTTCGGGGACCTGGTTCGCAGCGGCGACATTCGAGCCATCGGCCTGAGCAACTACCGCGGCTGGCGGATCGCCGAGGCAGTCCATCTCTGCCGGGAGATGGGCGTCCCGCCTCCCGTCGTCTGCCAGCCCTACTATCACGCGTTCAACCGCACTGCGGAGGTCGAGGTGCTTCCGGCCTGTGCGCACCTTGGCCTCGGAGTCGTGCCGTACAGCCCGCTCGCCCGGGGGCTGCTCTCCGGGAAGTACTCCCCGGACGCTGCGCCCCCCGCCGATTCGCGAGCTGGGCGCAGCGATGGGATGGCGGCCCGGATGCGCGAGACGGAGTGGAGCGCCGATGCCCTGGTGCTCGCCCAGCGCGTTCGGGGATACGCCGAGGCGAAGGGGATGACGGCCGGCCAGTTCGCCCTCGCCTGGGTGTTGCGAAATGCGCTCGTCACGTCCGTGATGCCCGGCCCGCGCACGCTTGAGCAGTGGCTGGAGAACCTCGGCGCGCTCGACCATGATCTCGATCCCGAGGACGAGGCGTTCGTCGATTCCCTGGTCGCCCCGGGCCACCCCGCGACGCCGGGATACAACGACCCGATATACCCGCTGCGGGGCAGGATCGCGCGGTCCTGACCCCGGACCCGGTCCGACGGAGTCGCCGCTGGACAAGGTGACGCCGGGCTCTTGACAGGCACCGGCCGGGGAGCCGAGCCTCCGATCGTGGACGCGACCGACGACGAGGCTGGTGCTGCGTACGGGGACGACGCGACCGACGCCGAGGACCCCTCGGCGGACGATCGACC
>JBBSAS010000144.1:0-4843 GCA_038252055.1 Candidatus Limnocylindrales bacterium | reverse complement strand
CTGGCCGGCCGTGCTCGACCGGGCCGGCTGACCCTCTGCCTCCCGGGTGACAAGGCGGCTCCATGGCCCTCTCCACGCATCGCCGCGGCGCCGCAAGGTGACGCGGTGTCGACCGGCGTGGAACCCTGGACGATCCCGACGATCGCGTTCGATCCGCAAGCGGCGATCCGCCTTCTCCTCGGTGGGACGGGCTGGTCCGGGGACGCGTTCGGCGACGCGTCCCTCGACCACCTTGCCGCCACAGTCCTGTTCGCGCTGGATGTCGCGGCCCGGGGGCGCTTCCTCCCCGGGCTGGTCCCGACGCGGGATGGCCGGGGCTTCGAGGCACGCTGGCTGCCGGTGCCTGGCGCGCCCGATCGCGAACGGCTTCGGGCGCTCGTCCGCGCGATGCCGCCCGCCTGCCGCGCCGAGGCCACGGATCCGCTCGACCGCCGCGGACGCCGGGCCGTCGACGTGCTCGCGCAGATGCTGACCGACATCGTCGATTCGGTCGCACGCGTGAATCTCGGGCCGCGGCCCTTTTCGCGGACGTCCACCCGGACGAAGCGCGCGGCACCGCTCGACGCCGTGGTCGCGGGCCTGGCCGCGGCGAGCCCGACCGTCCTTCCGGACTCCAAGGTGGTTCGGACCCTGGCCGGGACCGTCACGGCATGGCGCAGGCGGGCCACGACCGGCGATTCCGGCTTCCGGACCTGCTTCCGCGTCGTCCCACCCGCCGACGGTGCCGACGGCCCCGAGGGACAGGCGTGGGCCCTGGAGATCCTGCTCCAGGCGACCGATGACCCGAGCCTGCTGGTTCCCGCCGCCGAGGTCTGGAAGTCGGGCCGCAGGCTGTCCGTGTTCGGGCGCCGGCTCAACGATCCCCAGGAGGGGCTGCTCGCCGACCTGGGCCGCGCGACACGCCTCTACCCGCCACTGGACCGGATGCTCCACCAGGCGCACCCGGTCTGGCTCGACCTCGATGTCGCCGGTGTGTACGCCTTCCTGCGCGAAGGGGCGCCGGTCCTCGCCGAGGCCGGATTCGGCGTCCAGCTCCCCTCGTGGTGGCAGGCGGGGCGGCCGCGGATCGCCGCCCGTCTCAATGCCACCACGCGCTCGACGGCCGCCGCGTCAGCTGCCGGCGCGCGGCTCGGGCTCGACGCCATCGTCGACTACCGGTGGGAGCTCGCGATCGGCGACGCGTCGGTGACGGCCGAGGAGATCCGGGAGCTCGCCCGCCTCAAGGTGCCGCTCGTGCGTGTCCGGGGCCAGTGGGTGGAGCTGCGACCGGAGGACGTCGCGGCAGCGGTCCAACTGCTGGATGGCGCTCCCGAACGACAGGCCGCGACCATGACCGCCGGGGACGTGCTGCGCGTCGGCCTGGGACTTGGGCCGGCCGAGATGGGTCTGCAGGTGACCGGAGTCACGGCCGACGGCTGGCTCGGCACGCTCCTGGCGGCGAGCGGGCCGGACGGCCCACTCACGCCCCGCGGGACGCCGGCGGGGTTCGTCGGCGTGCTGCGTCCGTACCAGGAGCGCGGCCTCGCCTGGCTGGAGTTCCTCGGGGGTCTCGGGCTCGGGGCATGCCTCGCCGACGACATGGGTCTCGGCAAAACCGCCCAGGTGCTCGCCCTGCTGGTCGCGGAACGCGCGTCACCGACGGCCGACGCGGCCGGGCCAACCCTCGTCGTCTGCCCGATGTCCGTCGTCGAGAACTGGCGCCGCGAGGCGGAGCGCTTCGCGCCGGACCTCGCGGTCCACGTCCACCACGGCAGCGACCGGCTTGGAGGGCGGGATCTCGCGGCCGCGACTGCCGGGGTCGACCTCGTCATCACGACCTACGGACTCGTCGCGCGCGACGTGGCGGCCCTCTCCGCGATCGACTGGAGGCGTCTCGTCCTCGACGAGGCCCAGAACATCAAGAACAGCGCCGCCCGGCAGGCGCAGGCGGTCCGGCGCATCGGGGCACCCCGCCGGATCGCGCTCACGGGCACGCCGGTCGAGAACCGACTCGCGGAGCTCTGGTCGATCATGGACGTCCTGAACCCGGGCTTCCTCGGATCGGCCAACGCATTCCGCCGGCGCTTTGCCGTTCCGATCGAACGCTACGGCGACGACGATGCCGCCGGGCGCCTGCGACGGGCGACGGCGCCGTTCATCCTGCGCCGCCTCAAATCCGACCGCGCGATCATCTCCGACCTGCCCGACAAGCTCGAGATGACGGAGTACTGCACCCTCACGCGCGAGCAGGCCACCCTCTACCAGGCGGTCGTCGACGAGATGCTCGAACGGATCGAATCGAGCGAGGGGATCGAACGGCGCGGCCTGGTCCTCGCGACGATGCTGCGGCTCAAGCAGGTCTGCAACCACCCGGCCCAGATGCTCGCCGACGGCTCGGCGCTGGCCGGGCGATCCGGCAAGGTCCAGCGCGTGGAGGAGGTCCTCGAGGAAGTCCTCGCCGAGGGCGACCGCGCCCTGCTGTTCACCCAGTTCGCCGAGTTCGGGGCGCTCCTGCGGACGCACCTGCGCGATCGGTTCGGGCGGGAGGTCCTCTACCTCCACGGTGGCACGCGGAAGCCGGATCGCGACGCGATGGTCGCCCGCTTCCAGGCCGACGGCGGGCCGTCGATCCTCATCCTCTCGCTCAAGGCCGGCGGGACGGGCCTCAATCTCACCGCGGCGAACCACGTCATCCATGTGGACCGCTGGTGGAACCCCGCCGTCGAGGACCAGGCCACCGACCGCGCCTACCGGATCGGCCAGCGCCGCAACGTCCAGGTCCGCAAGCTCGTCTGTGCCGGCACGCTGGAGGAGCGGATCGCGGCGTTGCTGGAGCGGAAACGCGCCCTCGCGGAGCGGGTCGTCGGGACCGGCGAGACATGGCTGACCGAGCTGTCGACGGCCGAGCTGCGCGACCTCGTCGCGCTGTCGGACGACGCCGTAGCGGAGGGCTGACGATGCCGTTCGGGCGCCGCCGCTCATCCTTCGGTCGCGATCGAGGCTTCTACCCACCGCCGAGCGCGCCGCGGCCGGTGACAGACGGCCTCCAGGCAAAGAGCAAGCGGGGAGCGATCGGCGAGACGTGGTGGTCGCAGCGCTTCATCGAGGTGCTCGAGGACTTCCACGATGGCCCGCGGCTCGCGCGCGGACGGGCATACGCGCGGCGCGGGCAGGTCATCGACATGGAGGTGGAGGCGGGCGAGGTCACCGCGCGCGTCCAGGGCTCGCGCGCGCGGCCGTACAACGTGAGCATTGGCGTGACGGTCCTCGACGACCCCGACTGGGCCCGCGTCGAGGAGTCGATGGCGAGCCGGGCCGTCTTCCTGGCGCGACTCCTCGCGGGCGAGATGCCGCACGAGGTCGGGGACGCGTTCGCGGCGGCCGGGCTCTCGCTCTTCCCGGCCTCGACGGGCGATCTCGACACCGGGTGCTCCTGCCCGGACTGGGAGAACCCCTGCAAGCACATCGCGGCCGTCTACTACCTCCTTGCAGAAGCGTTCGACCGTGACCCGTTCCTCATCTTCGCTTGGCGCGGCCGCCCGCGCGAGCGCCTGCTCGCCGACCTCCGCGCGCTCCGCAACGTGGGGGCTGACTCGTCGGCCGGCAGCGCGGCCGACGAGCCGGATCTTGCCCGGGAGGTGCCGGCGGACGACGTGTTCGGGTCCGCCGGGCTCGACGAGGCCGACCTCGGCGGCGAGATCACGCGGGAGACCGCGAGCCGGTTCTGGGAAGCCGGCGACGTCCCCGCGCTGGTCCGCGTCGAACCGCGCGCGGTCGCGATGCCGGAAGCGATCCTGCGGGATCTGGGGCCATCGGGACTGTCCGTTGGCGGTCACCCCCTGGAGGATCTCCTTGCGCCCGCCTACCGGGTCATCGCCGCGGCGGCGCTCGGGATCGCAGCCGGCGAGTCACCTGGCGTGGTACCCGCGGAGATAAGCGAGGCAGGACGACCTGCGCCGCGCGCCGGTCGCGCGCCTGGGCGGGCGCGCCGCAGGCTCGAACGAGGTCCCTCCCGTGCGCGGCTGGAGCAGCTGATCGAGGAGGCGACGGTAGACTGCCACAACGAATCCGAGGAATGCACGGGCCTCTTCGAGATGATCCACGAGCACCTCGAGATCCCGTTCGTGACGACGGTCCTCGGCGTCGCCGTGACGGTCACCGCCGTCGACATCACAGACGATGACCAGATCGTCGCGGTCTGCCGGCGTGGTCGCGACCTGCTCAGGGTCGCGCTGCTGGAGCTGCCGATGCCGGATCCGCGACCGGCGGGCGCCGAGTGGGTTGACGCCTACCGACACTGGGCGCGGGCACGCTGATCCAGGCGTCCCATCGAGGCGCGAACACCCGGACTCTCGATCATGGAGCATGTTGAGCGCTTCCGGCGGCGACGAGAGCACATGGTGGCGGGCTTCGATGAAGCGATGACGGAGCACGCGGCACGGCTTCTCGCTGCAATCCCGGATGAGGTCGATGCCAGGGACCGCCACGTCGTCGCGGCGGCCTTCGCGCCACACGTAGTCCCAAGGCGCGGGTCGGAATCGGGCGGGTTTTACGCTCTTGAGCGTTGTGGCCACGGGATCCGTGCTTGCGACGGCCGCCAGATCGACCTTCAAACAAGAAGCCGACGCTCTATCCACGCTCGACGGGTATCATCGGAGGCCGCGCGCCTGTAGCTCAGTGGATAGAGCGTCGGCCTCCGGAGCCGAAGGTCGCAGGTTCGAATCCTGTCGGGCGCGCCAAGTTTCCGGCCCCGCTCCACCCGCGGCGACCGGGTCGCTTGGACCCGTTCCCGCTCCTGTTGTCGGGCGGCTCCGTTGCAGGGAGAGTGCCATGCGACCGCCCCGCGGGTCAGGCGAGTTGTGTG
>JBBSAS010000143.1:0-4854 GCA_038252055.1 Candidatus Limnocylindrales bacterium | reverse complement strand
TTCCCGACCCCGGCGCTCGGAATTCGGCTGGCCGGGCGGGTCCGCGGTACACTCGGGGTCCCATGGACGACCTCTACCGCGACTACATTCTCGAGCACTACCGGCGGCCCCACAACTTCGGGATCCTCGAGGAGCCCGACGCCCGCTACGAGGGCGCCAACCCGCTCTGCGGCGACCGGATCACGATGATGCTGGGGATCCGCGATGGGGTCGTCGCCGACGTCGCCTTCACCGGCCGTGGCTGCGCGATCAGCCAGGCGTCGGCCAGCCTCCTGACCGACGAGATCCGGGGGAAGCCCGTCGCCGAGGTCGAGCGGATGACGCCGGACGACGTCCTCGATCTGCTGGGCATCGAGATCAGCCCGGCACGGCTGAAGTGCGCGCTCCTCTCGCTCGACACGGTGAGCCACGCGCTCGCCGAACGCGAGCAGGGCGCCGACGCCTCAACGACTCATCCGGCCGGCACGGCCGAGGCCTGAGGACGTTCGCCGGGCGCGCCGGTCCCGATCGGCGACCTTCCCCGTGATGTCGAAGACCTACGCGGACCTGCTGCGCGAGGCCCGGGCCGAGGTGCCCGAGGTCAGCCCGCACGATGCCGAGGCGCGCCGCGCCGACCCGGCCGTCGCCTTCGTCGACGTCCGCGAGGTTCCCGAGTGGGAGCTGGGCCACGTCCCGGGCGCCAGTCACGTCGCGAAGAGCCATCTCGAGCAGGAGATCGAGGCGCTCGTCCCCGACCGCGCGACGCCAGTCGTCCTCTACTGCGCGGGCGGCTTCCGCTCGCTCTTCGCCGGCCAGACGCTCCGAGCGATGGGCTATCGCGACGTCGTCTCGATGGCCGGCGGCTTCCGCGAATGGGTCTCGCTGGGCCTTCCCTCGACGCGGCCGGCGCTCCTCTCGGACGAGCAGCGGCGCCGCTACAGCCGGCACCTCCTGGTCCCCGAGGTCGGGGTCGACGGCCAGGCGAGGCTGCTCGCCTCGAAGGTGCTCATCGTGGGTGCCGGAGGTCTCGGCTCGCCGGCGGCCCTCTACCTCGCGGCGGCCGGCGTGGGGACCCTCGGGATCATCGACTTCGACGTCGTCGACCTCTCGAACCTCCAGCGCCAGGTCCTCCACGCCACCGACCGCGTGGGGCAGAAGAAGGTGGCGTCGGCCGCCGTCGCGATTGCCGCCCTCAACCCGGACGTGACGGTCATCCCCCACGACGAGGTGCTGGGGCCCACGAACGTGGACGCGATCATCGCCGGCTACGACGTCGTCATCGACGGGACGGACACGTTCGAGACGCGCTACACGCTCAACGACGCGGCGGTGGCGGCCGGGATTCCGGTGGTCCATGCCTCGGTCTTCCGGTTCGAGGGCCAGCTGACGACGTTCGTCCCATTCGCCGGTCCGTGCTACCGCTGCCTCTACCCGACGCCGCCGCCGCCGGAGCTGGCCCCGGGCTGCTCCGTGGCCGGCGTGCTCGGCGTGGTCCCGGGGATCATGGGCCTCCTCCAGGCGAACGAGGCGCTCAAGGTTCTGCTGGGGATCGGCGAGCCGCTCGTGGGGCGGCTCCTGCTCTTCGACGCGCTCGATGCTTCCTTCACCGAGCTGCGGCTGGCCCGCGACCCGGCCTGCCCGGCATGCTCCGAGGCGGCCGTGGCTGCCCGCGCGGCGGGGGAGCCGCTCCCGACCCCATCGGCGGCTGCCGCCACCGAAGCGATCGCCTTTCCCTTCCCGGCGCCGCTGCGCGACACGCCGGCCTGAGTCGGGTTCCGACTCGGCGAGCGGTGGCGTGAGCACGGCAGATCCGCGGGAGCGGCGTGAATCCGTCCATGCTGGGCCTTGGCAGGGCGCGTGTGAGTCGGATTCCGACTCGTGGCGTGCAGGTCGTGGGGGCCGTTCGGGGCGTGCGGGTCGTTCAGGCCGTGCGGCGGGTGCCGTGTCCCACCCCGGGCCCACCCGCGCGACGCTGCCCGCCGCCATCCGCGACGCGGTCGTCGCCCATGCCCGGGCCGAGCTGCCGAACGAGGCGTGCGGGCTCATCGCCGGCCCCAGCCCCGTGGCAGAGGGCGGTGTCGCCACCTCCTGGCATCCCACCCGGAACCGGGCCGCATCGCCGGCCCGCTACGACGTGGACCCGGCCGACCTGCTGCGCGTATCGCTCGAGATCGACGACGCCGGGGCCGTGATCTGGGCCATCGTCCACAGCCACGTGCGGGCGCCGGCAGTGCCGTCACCGACGGATCTCGCCCGGGCCTTCTACCCGGACGCGCTCTACCTGATCGTCTCTGTTGAAGCGGGTGCCACCCCGGCCGGGGCCACGGGTGTCGACGCGCCTGGTTCGCGGCTGCCGGACGACGGCCTCCGCGCATGGCGGATCGTGGACGGCCTCGCGTTCGAGGTGGTGCTGGAGACGTCCCCGGGCCGGTAACCGGCGGGCGCTGGCGGGACTGCCATGCTGTGGCCCGGCTGCGGCACTGCCGCGATGGCCGCGATTTGGCACTGCCGCGATGGCCGCGGTTTGGCACTGCCGCGGCACTGTCGAACTGTCCCGCCGCGGCCTGGCTCGGCACCGCGGCACTGCGCGGTTCGCCGGGCGCGGTCGCGCGGCCCACCCGGTCGGGTGGTCCATCTGGCACCTTCGGGTCATGCCGTGGCGTGAACCCGGCAGCCATCCTCTCGGGAATGGCTCATCGAGAACGGCTGTCGACGCTGGCAGCAACCTATCTCGGATCCTGGCGCCTGCGCGACTCCCTGGGGCGGACGCGCCGGTACCGGGTCGCGGAGCGCCGCGCCCTCCGGACGGCCCTCGCCCGCTCGTCGGTGGTGGTGGCCGCCGTCCTGATGGCCGGCGCCCTGTTCACGAGCTTCACCGACCCGCTCGTCGGGCCGGAGCTGCTCATCCTCAACTTCGCCGGCGCGGCGGTTTCGCTCGGGCTGGCCTGGCTGGCCCAGGGGCGCGCGCGCCGCCACGTAGTGCTCCTCGCCGCCACGTGGGGCTTCCTGATGGCTGGCAACCTTCTCCTCGCCGGCCTCACCTCGCCGCTCCAGCTCCGGACCGCGGTCCTCATCATGCCCTCGATCCCCCTCGTCTACGCCCTCTTCATTCCGTGGCCGGTCCGCGTCCACCTCGTCGCCGTGGGGTGGACGACCCTGGCCGGGCTCCTCCTGACCTTCCTCGTCGCCGGATCGGGCATCGACCCGATGAGCCCGATCGCGCTCACCGCGGTGCTCACCGGCGGGATCAGCGTCGTCGGCCATGCCCACCGCCGCGCCGAGCGGATCGCTGCCTTCGAGAAGGAAACGCAGATCCGGGGCTTTCACCGGCGTGCGAATGAAGCGGGGCGACGGCTTCACGATGCCAATCGCGCGATCTCGTCGCGGGCTCGGCTCGATCCACTCACCGGGGCGGGCAACCGGCTCGGCCTCGAGGAGGCGCTCGCCGTCCTCGATGCGGGGGGCGACGGCGCGCCGACATCGGTCGCGTTCGTGCTCCTCGACCTCGATCGCTTCAAGCCCTACAACGACCGCAACGGCCACCTCGCCGGCGACTGGGTCCTCCGGCGGGTGACGGACACGATGGCCGAGTCCGTCCGGGCAAACGATTCCGTCTACCGCTTCGGCGGCGAGGAGATCCTCGTCCTCCTCGAGGAGGTGGACGAGGCCGCGACCGAGGTCGTCGTCGGTCGGATTCTCACGAGCATCGAGGCGATGGCGGTGCCGCACCCGGAGAACCGGCCGTGGCAGGTCGTCACCGTCAGCGCAGGCTGGGTTCTTCACGTTCCCGGCGGCGCCCTCACGACGACGGCATCCCTCGCTGCCGCCGACGAGGCCCTCTACCGGGCGAAGCGCCTCGGGCGCAACCGGGCGGTCGCCGCGGGGCGCCCGGACCGGGAGTCCGTCCCCGCCTGACGCGCGTCGCCGTCCTGTCGATCCGAAGCGCCCGGCATGAGGCTCAGCCCGGGGCCACCGCGGGTGGATCGCCGAGCTTCGAGGCGCGGATCGGCCATCCAGCCTCTGCGAGGATCTCCGCTGGCGACCCATCGAGGAGAACACGGCCGTCCCGCAGGAGGACCACCCGATCGAACGTCTCGGCCACGAACCGGAGCTCGTGGCTCACCACGATCACCGTCCGGCCGTTGGCCGCGAGCGATCGCACGATCCCTTGGATGCGGCCGATGCCTCGGAGATCCTGGGCCGTCGTCGGCTCGTCGAGGACGACGATCGGTGTCCTCATCGCGAGGATCGAGGCAATCGAGAGGAGTTTCCGCCGGGAGAAGCCGAGGTCGTAGGGGTTCGCGTCGGCCGATCCTTCGAGTCCGACCGCGGCCAGCGCCTCCGTCACAGCCCGGTCGAGGTCGGCCCCCCGAAGCCCGACGTTTCGGGGCCCGAAGGCGACCTCGTCGCGCGCCGTCCGGGCGAAGATCTGGCGACCCGGATCCTGGAAGGCGAGGCCGACGTCGCACGCGATCTCCGCGACACGGCGAGCGCGGATCTCCGCACCGCCCACGAGGACGCGGCCGCGTTCGGGCCGGAGAAGCCCGTCGAGGTGGCGCAGGAGTGTGGACTTCCCGCTGCCGTTCTGGCCGACGATCGCGACGCTCTCGCCCACGCCGATCGCCAGCGAGACGCGGTCGAGCGCCCGGACGCCGCCCGGGTAGGTGAAGCTCACCTCGTCAAGCGTGATCGCGGGAGCGCCGGGGCCGGGTGGGGGGTTGGTACCGAGGGCCAGCCGCGGGCCGGTGCCGGACGGTGGGCGCAGGAACGATGGCAGGTCCCCGCTGACGGCCGCGTCTCGCCCGAGCAGGTCCCGGACGGCCGCCGCCGGCTCCACGCCCAGTTCCGCGAGCCGGGGATCGGCGAGGATCTCCG
>JBBSAS010000142.1:0-4917 GCA_038252055.1 Candidatus Limnocylindrales bacterium | reverse complement strand
GGAAGCCGGGCGGCAGGTCGTCGAGCTCCTGGAAGACGTAGGCGGTCTCCACGTGCTCCTCGACGGTGCGGCCCACGCGCTCGCGGAACGGCGCCTCGAGCTCGGGGCGCAGGAGGAAGACGACCTTGCCGAAGCCGGCCCGCAGCGCGTCGAAGACCGAGTAGTCCACCACGATCTCGCCGCCGGGGCCGACCGGGTCGATCTGCTTGAGCCCGCCGTAGCGGCTGCCGATGCCTGCCGCCATGACGACCAGCGTGGGACTGGCCACTGTCCGCACCTCCTGCCTATCGTTCGTGTGGTCGCGGTGCGCCGAGGGGCGCCAGCGTCAGGCCGAGCTCGCGCGTCATCACGAGCGCCGATGCGCCGACGACCACGACGTCCTCGATGAGGCCAAGCTCGAACGTGGTGTCGGCGGCAAGCGCGTCGAGGGCCCGGGCCTTCGCTGCGGCGGCGACGGCCTCGCTCCACGGCTCGCCGAACGCCGCGAGGGGCCCCGCGAGCACGAACCGCCGCACGTGCAGCGCGCCGATGAGTCCGCCGAGCGCCGTGCCGAGCTGCCGCCCCGCTTCGAGGACGACCTCGCGGACCCGTGGATCGCCGGTCCGGAACTGCTCCACGGCCTCCTCGAGCGAGACCCGGCGGCCGAACCGGTCCGCCAGCTCGTCGAGGATCGCGGTGGCGCTCGCGACGGTCTCCAGGCAGCCCCGCCGGCCGCAACTGCACATGCGACCGTCCGGCGCGACGACCGTGTGGCCGATCTCGCCCGCCCCGTAGCCGTCGCCCGGGAACGGTGCTCCGTTGATCACCAGGCCCGCGCCGATGCCTCGACCCGCCTTGACCATGATCAGATTGGGGCCGCGCGTGGGCCCGAAAACATGCTCACCGAGGACGGCAACCTGGCAGTCGTTCGCGACGTGGACCGCCAGGCCGAGGCGCTCCTCCACGATGGGGCCGAGCGGGAGCATCCGCCAGTCGCGGGTCACGGCCCGGATCACCGTGCCCGCGGTCGCGTCCACGAGGCCCGGGGCACCGATCCCCACCCCGAGGACGGGGCCGTCGGCGAGCTGCAGCGCTCGTTCGATGACGTCGATCGCGAGCTCGAGGGCTCCCCTTCCGGACGCGTTCCCCGAGGGAGCGTCCACACGACCCCGGATCCCGCCGCGGAGGTTGACGACCGCGGCCGTGAAGACCTGGTCGCCCAGGTCCACGCCGATCAGGAGGCGTGCGTCAGCGGGGACCTCCAGCAGGATCGGGGCCTTGCCCCCGGTGGAGGGTCCGCGTCCGACCTCCCGGCAGATCCCCGCCGCGACCCAGCGCTCGACGGCATCGGAGACCGTGGTGCGCGTGAGCCTCGTGCGGCGAGCGACATCGGCCCGGCTCACCGGGCTGTCGTCGTAGACGGTCGCGAGGACGAGCCGGTCGTTGTGCTCGCGCGTCTCGCGGTTCGTCGCCTTGCCTTGCTGGTCCACGGGTTCGCGCTCTCGGGTGCGGAAGTTTGTCCATGCATCGGACGAAGTTCGGGACAGTATACCGTTGCGAGGGGACCGGCACCGGACGGTCGCGGGACGCCGATCGCCGCGGCCGGCGCCCGTGTCGACCCGGCGCCGTGATCGTCGCCATCCGGGCTCCCGACCGCTCCGATATACGATCAGCCGGGCGCCCTCGCGTCCCGACGCATCTGAACCCGGAGAACCATGCTCCGTCGCCTGCGCGGCGGCCTCGCGGCCGACCCCGTGCCCGTCGAGATCGCCCCCAGCCGCCACCTCATCGACCTGCGCGCCGTCGTCAAGGACTATCTCACCGAGGCCGGCCCGTTCCGCGCGCTCCACGCCGTGGACCTCCAGGTGGATGGCGGCGAGTTCCTGGCCGTCGTCGGGAAGTCGGGCTCGGGCAAGTCGACCCTCATGAACATGATGACGGGGATCGACCGGGCCACGGCCGGCGACGTCTGGGTCGGGGGCACGCATCTCAACCACCTCTCCGAGGGCGCAACGGCCGTCTGGCGCGGCCGGACCGTGGGGGTGATCTTCCAGTTCTTCCAACTCCTGCCGACGCTGACCGTCGCCGAGAACGTGATGCTGCCGATGGACTTCGCCGGGCTCTGGACGCCCCGCGAGCGGGAGATGAGGGCGATGGACCTGCTCGAGCAGGTCGAGATGGCCGACCAGGCCGGCAAGCTCCCCTCCTCGACCTCGGGCGGCCAGCAGCAGCGGGTGGCGATCGCCCGGGCCCTCGCGAACGATCCGCCGATCCTCGTCGCCGACGAGCCGACGGGGAACCTCGATTCGGCGACGGCCGAGTCGGTGATCCGCCTCTTCGACCGGCTCGTGGGCGGGGGCAAGACGATCGTCATGGTGACCCACGACCGGGAGATCGCCGAGCACGCCCGGCGGACGGTTCACATGGTGGACGGCGCGCTGCTCGACGGATCGCTCCCTGCGGACGGCCGCACAGGCGCGGTCGCCGGTCCCGGGGCGGGCCCGGGCGCGGCGGCGCGCGGCCCCGGTGCTCCGTCCGACCTGCCCCCGACGAGCGTGGAGCCCGCCCGTGCGTAGCGTCCGCTGGCGCAAGGTCCTCCGCGACCTCGGGGTGGCCCGGACCCGGACCGTCCTCGTCGTCCTCTCGATCGCCGTCGGCGTCTTCGCCGTGGGGACGATCGCCGGTTCGAACGCGCTCCTCCAGGCCGGGCTCCGCGCCCAGTACCTCGCCAGCAAGCCGGCGAGCGCGACGCTCTCTACCACCGGCTTCGGCAGCGACATCGTGGACGCCGTGCGGGGGATGCCCGGCATCGCCGACGCGGAGGCTCGCCGGAGCGTCACCGTCCGCCTCCGGACGGGGCCCCAGACGTACCGGGAGCTGCAGCTCACCGCGATCACCGACTTCGAGGACCAGCGCCTCGACCTGGTCACCCCGGAGCCCGGTGCCACATGGCCCCCGGAGAAGGGGGAGATGCTCCTGGAGCGCTCGAGCCTGACCCTGGCCGCGGTCCCGACCTCCGGCACCGTCGAGGTCCAGACGGTGGACGGCTCGCTCCACCCGCTGCGGGTCGTGGGCCTCTCGCACGAGGTCGGCGCCTCGCCCGCGTTCTACGTCGGCCGCCTGGAGGGCCACGTCACCTTCGACACCCTCGCCCAGCTCGGCTACCCGACCTCGTACGACGAGCTGCGGATCCTGGCCGCCGACCCGACCCTCGACCGCGCGGCGATCCGGACCCTGGCCGAGACCGTCCGCCAGCGCCTGGAGCGCGCCGGGGTCACCGTGATCTACGCCTTCGTCCCTCCACCGGGCGAGCACCCCGCCAACGACCTCCTGGCGGGTGTCTTCCTCGTCCTCGGCTTCCTGGGCCTCCTCGCCCTGCTGGCCTCGGGATTCCTCGTCGTCAACACCGTCAACGCGATCATCGCCCAGCAGACGCGGCAGATCGGGGTGATGAAGGCGATCGGGGCCCGGAACCGGCAGATCGCCGTCCTCTACCTGGGGATGGTCCTCGCCTACGCGGTCCTCTCGCTCGGGGTCGCGCTCCCGCTCGGGGCCCTCGGGGCGTACGCGCTCACCGTCTTCACGGCCAACCTCGTCAACTTCGACGTCAACACGTTCTTCGCCCCGCCCGACGTCATCGCCCTCGAGGTGGCCGTCGGCCTGCTGGTGCCCCTCGTGGCCGCCCTCGTCCCGGTCTGGCTCGGCGTCCGGGTGACGGTCCGGGAGGCGGTCAGCAGCGCGGGGATCGCGGACCGCTTCGGGCACGGCCGCCTGGACCGGGCGATTCAGCGCGTGCGCGGCCTCCCCCGCCCCACCCTCCTCTCGCTCCGCAACACGTTCCGCCGGAAGTCGCGCCTCGCGCTCACGCTCTCGGCCCTGACCCTTGGGGCGGCCGTCTTCATGGCCGTCTTCACCGTCCGCGCCTCGCTCTACCGGACGCTCGACGATGCGCTCGCATACTTCGACTACGACGTCCAGGTGGAGCTCACGGCGCCGGCCCGGGCCGACTACGCGGTCGGGGAGGCGGAGCGGGTACCGGGGGTGACGGCTGCCGAGGCGTGGCGCTTTGCGACGACGCAGCGGATCCGGGCGGACGGCACCGAGAGCCGCTCGCTCCTGACGTTCGGACTCCCGCCGGCCACGTCGATGGTCCGGCCCACGCTCCAGGAGGGTCGCTGGCTCCTCCCCGCCGACGGGAACGCCCTCGTCGCGACGGCCAATGTCCGGGAGGACGAACCGGACCTCCGGGTCGGCGACCGGATCACCCTCCGGGTCAACGGCCGGGACGCGACGTGGACCCTGGTCGGGATCGTGGAGTCGCCCACCCAGCGGCCGTTCCTCTACGCCAACGCCGGGCCCCTGGAGCGGGCGGCGAGGAGCATCGGCCGGACCTCGGTCGTGGTGCTGCGGACGTCGGCGCGGGACGCGGCGACCCAGGACCGGGTCGGCAAGGCGGTGGCCGACCACCTCGAGTCGGTCGGGATCCGGGTCGCGGCGACGAGCACGATCGCCGAGGTCCGGATCACGCAGGAGCGGCTCTTCGAGGTCCTCGTGGTCTTCCTCTCCTCGATGGCGCTCCTCCTCGGCGTCGTCGGTGGGCTGGGGCTCACGGGCACGATGAGCATCAACGTCGTGGAGCGGGCCCGCGAGATCGGGGTCATCCGGGCGGTCGGCGCGTCGGACGGCGCCGTCCTGCGACTCTTCCTCGCGGAGGGGGTGCTCATCGGGCTCCTCTCCTGGGGGCTCGGCGCGGTGCTGGCGATCCCGATCAGCCGGACGCTCTCGGACGCGCTCGGGATGGTCTTCCTGGCCCGCCCGCTCTCCTACGAGATCTCGCTCGAGGGCGTGGTGCTCTGGCTCGCGATCGTCCTCGTCCTTGCCGCCGTCGCGAGCCTCGTCCCGGCCTGGCGTGCCTCGCGGCTCGCGGTCCGGGAGGTC
>JBBSAS010000141.1:0-4966 GCA_038252055.1 Candidatus Limnocylindrales bacterium | reverse complement strand
CGGTCGAGCGCGGTGCGGATGAAGGGATCGACTTCCCCGGTCGGGTAGATGTCGCTCATCCAGTAGTAGCGATCGGGGTGGATCCCGAGGCCGGCGAACGTCTCGATAAAGATCCCGGCGAAGTGGCGCGAGTAGCTCGGGTGGCAGTCGCCCGCGGGGTCGGGAACGTGGGCGAGGGGCCGACCCATCTCGCGCTCCACCGCATCCGGAGTGAGGAGCGCCTGGGCGTCCATGGGGTCCATGTCATCGACGCCGTAGAGGAGCGTCGCCGGGACTCCCCGGTCGCGCAGGGCCCGGGTGATGACGTCGAGGATCACCGGGCCGCGAAGGCTCCCGACGTGGATCGTCCCGGACGGCGTCTTCGAGTCGTTGACGACCTGCGGTCCCTCGACCGATGCCGCCAGCTCGTCCGCCCAGTACATGCGCGCGTCCTCCGCTCCGGGTGCGCCGGGCCGGGTTGCGGCACCGGCCGCCCGACCCGGTCCCTCCGGGCGGGCGATCAGCTGATCGACGAGATCCGGTACGTCACCGCCGAGCCGTTCGGCAGCTGGACCTTGGCGTTCGCGCCGGCCTTCTTGCCGAGGAGGGCCCGGCCGACCGGCGACTCGTTGGAGATGCGGCCCTCGGCCGGGCGTGCCTCGGCCGAGCCGACGATCGTGAAGGTCTCGGCGCCGTCATCCGATTCGACCTCGACGACCGACCCGAGGGCGACGTGCTCCGTTCCCGCGTTCTCGATGATCACCGCGGTCTTCAGCATCGCCTCGAGCGTCTGGATCCGGCCCTCCACGAACGCCTGCTCGTTCTTGGCCTCCTCGTACTCGGCGTTCTCGGAGAGGTCCCCGTGCTCCTTCGCATCGTGGATCCGGGCGGCGACCTCGCCACGGCGGACGTTGACGAGCTCCGCGAGCTCGCCCCGAAGCGCGCGCTCGCCTTCGGCCGAGAGGTAGGTGGGCTTGCTGTTCACGGAGGAGCGTGCTCCCGGGACTCTGCCTGGCCGATGGCATCCTCGATGCCCCGGTGCGGCTGCGACGCGGCTGATAACGAAACGAACCCCGGGCTGCTGCCGCGCGGGCGCGCCCGAAGTCCGACCGTCCGGGATCATAGCCCCGGCCGTCGGGGGGTGTCAAAGCATGGCGCACGTCCAGGCTCGGGCTCGAGGCGCCGGCCGCGCGGCCAGGGCCACGGGGCGCCGGCTGCGTGCAGGAGGCGGGGAGGTGTCGCCACAGGGCGCGGGCAGCGGTCGCGACGACCGCCGCGCCGCACATGCGACGCTCGACGAGCGGCATCCTGATGCGGAATCGGACTCAGGGCGGACGCGCCACGCTCACGGCGGACGCGCCGGACTCAGCGCGCTCCCTGCCCCGCTGCGAGCCGCTCGAGGCGGGCACGCACGCGGTGGAGCCCCCGCCGGTCCGCGCAGGCGACGAAGACCGTGTCGTCACCGGCGATCGAGCCGACCACCTCGACCCAGCGCGCCCGGTCGAGCGCGGCGGCGATCGCGTGCGCCGAGCCCGGCAGCGTCACGAGGACGAGGAGGAGGCCCGCCGCGCGGATCTCCACCGGCAGGTCTTCGAGCAGTCGACGCAGCCGCCCCTCGCCCGTGGGGTCGGCATCGGCGAGGCGCGCCGAGAGCGCGTAGACGGAGATCCCGTTGCGGCGGGACTTCACGAGCTGGAGCTCGGCGATGTCCCGGCTGATCGTCGCCTGGGTCGCCCGGAAGCCCCGCTCGCGGAGCGCCACGGCGAGCTCCTGCTGGGTCCGGATCGGGCGCAGCTCGACGAGGTCGCGGATCGCCCGCTGGCGGAGCTGCTTCATCACCTCCATCGGCGGACCGCGAGCGGCTACGAGGCGAGGACGTAGACGACGACGGCCGCGACGACGAGGCGATAGAGGACGAAGATCGTCATCGGGTGGCTCCGCAGGTAGCGCAGCAGCCAGGCGATCGCGACGATCCCCGACACGAGCGCGGCGGCGAACCCGGCGACGAGCGGGCCGAACTCGACGGCCACGCCCGCCTCGCCGGTGACGAGCTTGCGGACCTCCCAGGCTCCCGCCCCGGCGATGATCGGGGCGGCCATGAGGAACGAGAAGCGGGCGGCCGCCTCGCGGGTCAGGCCGAGCGCCAGCGCCGCGCTGATCGAGATCCCCGAGCGGCTGATCCCCGGGACGAGCGCGATCGCTTGCGCGCAGCCGATGAGGATGGCGCCGCCGAAGCCGAGGCGCTCCATTTCGTCGGCGTGTCGTCCGAGGCGATCGGCAACCCAGAGGATCGCCGCGCCGATAACGAGCATGAGGGCCACGAGGAGCGGCTCCCGGACCTGCGCCTCGATGACGTCGTTGAGGAGAACGCCCGCGGCGACGGCCGGGGGCATCGTGGCGAGGATCAGCCAGGCTAGCTTGCGATCCGGGTCGCCACGGAACGAGCGGTCGCGGAGCGCGGCGAGGCCGGCGGGGACGAGGCGTGCCCAGTCCCGCCAGAAGTAGGCGAGGAGGGCGACCAGCGTGCCCATGTGGAGCACGACCGAGAAGGCGAGCGAGGTGATGAACGGGTCCCGCCACCCGAGAAGGAACGGGACCACGATGAGGTGGCCGGACGAGGAGACCGGCAGGAACTCGGTGAGCCCCTGGACGATCCCCATGACGATCGCCTGGATCAGGGTGTCCATGGAATCGGTCGGCGGGCCGTGCCCGAAGGCCGGCCCGCCGTTCGGTACCCCCTAGCGGATGAAAAGCGGGGCGAGGACGAGGGTGATCGTGGCCAGGAGCTTCACGAGGACGTGCAGCGACGGACCCGCGGTGTCCTTGAACGGATCGCCGACCGTGTCGCCGACGACCGCCGCGGCGTGGGCGGCCGTCCCCTTGCCGAGGACGTTCCCGGCCTCGTCGGTGAGGTGCCCGGACTCGATGTACTTCTTCGCGTTGTCCCAGGCGCCGCCGCCGTTGTTGAGGACGGTGGCGAGGAGGACGCCGGCGATGGTCCCAACCATCAGGAGGCCCGCCACCGCCTCGTAGCCGAGGAGCACGCCGACGAGGATCGGCGTTGCGACCGCGACGAGGCCGGGGGCCACCATCTGGCGCAGCGCCGCCTTCGTGGTGATGTCCACGACGCGGGCGTAGTCCGGCTTGGCCGTGTAGTCCATGATCCCCGGGATCTCGCGGAACTGGCGGCGCACCTCGACGATGATCGCCGCGGCGGTCGTGCCGACGGCGCGGATCGCGAGCGAGCTGAAGAAGTAGACGAGCATCGAGGCGATGAGGGCGGCCACGAAGACCGAGACGTTGGCCAGGTTGACCGACGTCATGAGCTCGACGCCCTGCTTGCCGGCCTCGATCTGGCGCCCGAGGATCAGGTTGACCTTGTCGATGTAGGCGGAGAAGAGGAGGAACGCCGCGAGCGAGGCCGAGGCGATCGCGTAGCCCTTCGTGAGGGCCTTCGTCGTGTTCCCGACCGCGTCGAGACGGTCGGTCGTCTCGCGGGCGTTCGCCTCGGCTCGGCTGAACTCGGCGATGCCGCCGGCGTTGTCGGTGATCGGGCCGAACGTGTCCATCGCGAGGATGTAGGCGGTCGTCATGAGCATGCCCATCGTGGCAACCGCGGTGCCGAAGATGCCGCCGACGTTGCGGCCGTTCGTGTCCACGAGCCCCGCCTGCTCCCCGAGCCAGTGGCTGGCGAGGAGGGCGACGCCGATGGTGAGGGCGGTCACGAGCGTCGTCTCGAAGCCGACGGCCATGCCGCTGATGATGTTCGTGGCCGGGCCAGTCTTGCTCGCCTCGGCGATCTCCTTCACCGGCCGGAACGTCCCGGCGGTGTAGAACTGGGTGATGTAGACGAAGGCGACGCTCGTCGCCAGGCCGACGACGCCGGCGAGGAAGAACCAGATCCAGGGGGGGATCCCGTTCGCGCCGGTCTGGTCGCCCGTCTGCATCATCACGTTCGTGACGAGGGCGAGGCCGGCGACCGAGAGGATCGTCGTGACCCAGTAGCCCCGGTTGAGCATGTTCATCGGGTCCTCGTCCTCGCGGCCGCGGACGAAGAAGATCGCCACGATCGTGGCCAGGAGGCCGAAGGCGCGGACGACGAGGGGGAAGAAGATCCAGGCCTCGGGGTTCGGCCAGCCGGCCTTCGTGGCGACGGCGTAGACGCCGACGCCGAGGATCATGGCCCCGATGTTCTCTGCAGCCGTCGACTCGAAGAGGTCGGCGCCGCGGCCGGCGCAGTCGCCGACGTTGTCGCCCACGAGGTCGGCGATGACGCCGGCGTTCCGGGGATCGTCCTCGGGGATGCCGGCCTCGACCTTGCCGACGAGGTCGGCGCCGACGTCGGCCGCCTTCGTGTAGATCCCGCCGCCGAGCTGGGCGAAGAGGGCGACGAAGCTGGCCCCGAAGCCATAGCCCACGATGAGGAACGGCGCCTCCCTGACCGTCTCGGCGTTGAGGCCGCCGAAGGCGGCGAACATCAGGTAGACGCCGAGGAGTGAGAGGGAGACGACGAGGAAGCCGGAGACGGCGCCGCCGCGCATCGCGACCTGGACGGCCTCGACGACGCTGCGGCGAGCGGCGGCCGCGGTGCGGACGTTCGCCTTCACGGCCACGAACATGCCGATGATCCCGGACGCCATGGAACAGGCCGCCCCGACGAGGAAGGCGATCCCGGTCCTGATGCCGAGCTGGGGTCCGAAGACGCTCGTGTCGGCGACCTCGGCCGTCTCGAAGAAGGAGATCACGAGTCCGATCGCGACGGCGCCAACGAGCGAGAGCACCCCGATCGTCACGTACTGGCGCCGGATGAAGGCGACGGCGCCCTCGAAGATCATTGCGGCGACGGCCTCCATCTCCTTCGTCCCCGTGTCGCGCCGCAGCACGTCACGGGCCAGGTAGATGGCGAAGGCGATGGCGATCAGCCCCGCCGGCAGGATGATGAGCTGGAGGGTACTGGCGTTCATCGGCTTGTTGCGCGACCTCCCTG
>JBBSAS010000140.1:0-5040 GCA_038252055.1 Candidatus Limnocylindrales bacterium | reverse complement strand
GCCACTCGCCCGGTCAGGGCGACGAAGGCGTAGCCGTTCGCGGGGTCGATGATCGCGAGCGAGCAGCGCGCGTCGCGGCGGAGGTTGGCCGGCCAGCGGCGCCCATCGGCGCTGTTGACGGTGATCCGCCCGTCCGGGTCCAGGCGGTACCAGGCCACGGCCTGGCGCGGCGATCCGTCCGGGTCGAGCGTGGCGAGGGTCGCGAAGTGCTGTGGGCCGGCCAGGAAGGCGCGGACGCGGTCAGGAAGGGGAGCGGAGAGGGGCGCGGCGGGTTCGGACATGCCCTCATCGTACGACGGCCGGCCCTGGAGGCCGTCGGCCCGACCGGCGTATCCTCGGATGCGACGCCGCCGGGCACGACCGGGAAGCCCGGGGCCTCATGGATCCCATGGAGGAGCGAATGGAGCTCGACGGAATGCGCGTCGTCGTCCTCGCCGGCGAGGGCGTCGAGGATCTCGAGTACTGGGTCACGGTAATGCGACTCCGGGAGGCCGGTGCCCGGGTCGTCTCGGCGGGCCTCGCGGCCGCCACCGTCCACGGGAAGAACGGGCTGGCGGTGCCGGTGGAGGTCGAGGTCGGCGGCCTCGATCCGGCCGACTGCGACGGGCTCGTCATCCCCGGCGGCTGGATGCCGGACAAGCTCCGGCGGTCCCCGGCGGTGACCGAGTTCGTGACGGCCGTGCACGCGGCGGGGAGGCCGATCGGGATCATCTGCCACGGCGGTCTGGTCGCGATCTCGGCCGGGATCGTGGCGGGACGGCGGGCGACCGGGTCGCTCGGGATCCGCGACGACCTCGTCAACGCGGGTGCGACCTGGGTGGACGAGCCGGCCTTCCGCGACGGCAACCTCGTCTGGGGCCGCGTCGTGGAGGACATCCCGGCCTTCTGCCGGGAGCTCGTCGCGGCGCTCGCCGAGCACCGCGACGAGCAGCGGTAGGGCGATCGACAATCGGCCTTGGAGCCGATGCCAGCTCGGCCGGCCCTCAGCCCTTGAGCGCCCCCGCCATCATCCCGCGCAGGAAGTACCGTCCCAGGAGCAGGTAGACCACGACGGTCGGCAGCGCGGCGAGCATCGCTGCGGCCATCTGGACGTTCCACTGCACGATCTGGCTTCCCGAGATGTTGTTCAGGGCCACCGTGACCGGCCAGGACTGCGAGCGGGTGAGGATCACCGCGAAGAGGAAGTCGTTCCAGATGGCCGTGAACTGCCAGATCAGGACGACCACGAACCCGGGCGCCGAGAGCGGCAGGAAGATCCGCCGGTAGACGTCCCACATCGAGCCGCCGTCGATCCGGGCCGCTTCGACGAGCTCGTACGGGATCTGCATGTAGTAGCTGCGGAAGGTCAGGGTCGTGATCGGGATGCCGTAGATGATGTGGACGAGGATCAGGCCGGCGATCGACCCATAGAGGCCCATCGTCTGCATCACCTGGACCAGCGGGATGAGGATCGCCTGGTAGGGGATGAACATCCCGAACAGGATCAGGACGAAGATCAGGTTCGCTCCCCGGAAGTGCCAGCGGCTCAGGACGAACCCGTTCACGGAACCCAACGCCGCCGACAGGATCGACCCCGGGATGACGAGCAGGGCGCTGTTCAGGAGGTTCGGGGCGAGGGTATTGAAGGCGGCCACGAAGGCCGAGACGTCGAGCGTCGTCGGAGGCGTCCACATCGACTGGGGAGTCGCCTCGGAGTTGGGCTTGAAGCCGGTGATCAGGACGACGTAGAGGGGCATCAGGAAGAAGGCCACGAGGATCAGGAGCGGGACGTAGACGACCACCAGGCGGCGCAGTCGGTGCCCCCAGCTCGTCGGGGTTGGCTTCGGGGTGATGGCCATCCCCGGCGCGGCCGCGCTCACTCGCGGACCTCCGAGCGGAGCGTGCTCCACAGGTAGGGCACCAAGACGATCGCGACCGTCACGAAGATGAACATGGCGATCGCCGCACCGTGGCCGTAGTCGTTCGCATCAAACGTCGTCTGCCACATGTTGACCGCCGGCACGTCGAGCTGGAGCTGCTTCCCGGCGACCGCGATGATCAGGTCGAAGACCTTCAGCGAGATGTGGCCGAGGATCACGAGCGCGGTCAGGGTGACCGGCCGGAGCAGCGGCAGGATGACGTAGCGGTAGAGCTGGATGCTGTTCGCGCCGTCCACCCGCGCGGCCTCGCGGACCTCGTCCGAGATCCCGTGGAGGCCCGCCAGGTAGAGGGCCATCGTGTAGCCGCTCATCTGCCAGACGGCCGGCAGGGCGACGGCGATGATCCCGATGTCGGGCGTCGCGAACCAGCGGTTCTGGAGCGCTCCCAGCCCCACGATGTCGAAGAGGAGGTTGAGGCCGGTGGCCCGGTCGCCGATGGCGGGGTTCATGAGCCAGCGCCAGACGACGCCCGTGACGATGAAGCTGACCGCCATCGGGAAGAGGTAGATCGTCCGGTAGACCGCCTCGCCGCGCACGCGCTGGTCCACGAGGATCGCCAGGAAGAGGCCGAGGGCCATCGATCCGCCGACGAACGGGACGGTGAAGAGGATGGTGTTCCGGATGTCGATCTGGAAGCGCCGGTCGGCGAACAGGTCGATGTAGTTCTGGAGGCCGACGAAATCCCAGGTCGGCGTCAGCCCCTGCCAGGAGGTCATCGAGACCCGGAACGTCCAGCCGATGAAGAGGTAGACGAAGACGAGGATCGCGATCAGCGAGGGAGCGAGGACGATCAGCGGGGCTGACCGCCGGATCCCGGCGCGGACGCGAACCATCGAAGACCTCCGGCTGTGACTGGAAGCGACGAGGCCGCCCGGGTTTCCCTCGGGCGGCCCCCCGCCTGTGACTCCCGGGCCCGTGTCGGGGCCTGGGGTCGGTCAGTCGATCACTTGGGCCCCTGCGACGTGTACGCGTCGACGAGGGCCTTCTGGAAGGCCGCGCCGTCGCGGTCGCTGACGAAGAAGCCGATCGCGTCGTTGATCTTCGCCTTGTAGGGGTCCGCGGCAACGACGCCGTGGGTGAGCGACCCGACGATCTGGTCCTGCGACCAGTCGGTGATCGCGGTCTTGAGGTACTCGTTGAAGAGGGCCGGATCGCAGTCCGTCCGCGCGCAGATGGAGCCCTTGACGGGGTTGAACGCCTCCTGGCCCTCCTTGGAGCCGGCGAGGGTCAGCCATGCCTTGGCGTTGTCCGGGTGCGGTGCGCCCACCGGGAGGGTGAAGGAGTCGGACAGGAACTGGAAGATGCCCTTCGTGCCGGGCACCGGGGCCCAGCCGTAGCCCTCGCCGGGCGTCAGGCCGAGGTTCCCGCCGTCGACCGTGCCCGAGAAGTAGCCGTCGGCCCAGTCGCCCATGATGTTCATGGCGGCCTTGCCGTCGGCAACGAGCTTTGACGCGTCCTGCCAGGTGAGGCTGGTGGCGTCGTCGTTCGTGTAGGAGAGGACCTTCTTGTAGTTGTCGATCGCCTTCGTGACGTCCGCGCTGTTCCAGTCAGCGCCCGGCGCCCAGAGTGCGTTGTAGGCGTCGGCGCCGATGGTGCCGAGAAGGACCGTCTCGAACAGGTGCATCGCCGTCCACTGCTCGCCGAGCGAGAGCGGGATGATGCCCGCGGCCTTGAGCTTGTCGGCCGCCGCGAAGAGCTCGTCCCAGGTGGTCGGCGGGGTGATCCCGTTGTCGCTCAGGACCTTCGGGTTGTACCAGAGGACGTTGGCCCGGTGGATGTTCACCGGGACGCTGTAGATCTGGTCGCCCTGCGAGATGAGCGGCAGGAGCGTCGCTGGGAGCTTGTCCTTCAGGCCGATCTGGTCGAAGAGATCGTTGAGGGGCTCGAGCTGGTTCGCGGCGACGTACGTCCCGATCAGCTCCTGGCCGGCATGGCCCTGGAACGAGTCGGGCGGCTGGTTCGCCTGGAGCCGCGTCGCGAGCACGGCTCGCGCGTTCGTGCCGGCCCCGCCGGCAACCGCGGCATTGATGAACTTGATGTCCGGATACTCGGTGCCGAAGATCTTGATCATGGCGTCCAGACCGGCGGCCTCGCCGCCTCCGGTCCACCATGAGAAGACCTCCACGTCGCCCGAGAGGGCGGCGGACGGGGCGGCGGTGGCCCCGGGTGCGGGCGTCTCCGGCGGTGCGGCTGACGCCGGTGCCGCGGGCGACTGCGAGCTGCTACCGCCGCAGGCCGCGACGGCAATCGCCAGCGTCGCCAAGACCGCGGCCACGCGTGTTCCACGGATCTCCACGAACTCTCCTCCTGTGCTGCGCTCACGCGCGAACACCAAGCTGGTCCCCGGCTCAATACCGGACCAAGTGGAAGCATCATGCGCTCTGTCATCCGCGCGCTGTCAAGTGCGGATCGGACCCCAGTCGGCCACGCGTGGCCGACTGCGCCGCAGGGTCATCGCCTCGCGGAGTCCCCGCCCGGCGCACCGGGAAGCTCGCCGCCCTACACTCGCTCCGCCAGCCCAGCACCGAGGACCCTGCCGATGCCGCAGCTCCACCTTCGCGCCGAGCCCGGGGACTACGCCCCGATCGTCCTGCTGCCCGGCGACCCGAGCCGGGCGACGATGATCGCCTCCCTGTTCGACGGCGGCCTCGAGGCAGCCCGGCGCGTCAACGATCACCGCCTTCTCTACGGCTACACGGGGACGTACCGCGGCGTGCCGGTCAGCGTCCAGACGACCGGGATGGGAGCGCCCGCGGCGGCGATCGTGACCGAGGAGCTCCTGCGCCTCGGCGCCCGCCGCCTCTTCCGCGTCGGCACCTGCGGCGGGATCGGGGCCGGCATCCGGACCGGCGAGATCGTCATCGCCACTGCGGCCGCGCCGTTCGACGGGACGACGTCCGCGTACCTCCACGGGGAGCCATACGCGCCGGCCGCCGACTTCGCCCTGACCCGGGCCCTCGTCGAGGCGGCCGAGGACGACGGAGCGGTCCACCATGTCGGGCCGATCTGCACGGTGGACGTCTTCTACAACCCGGACGCCGACTACTTCAGCCGCTGGGCAGCCCGCGGCGTGCTCGCCTTCGAGATGGAGAGCTCGGCGATCTTCTTCCTCGCCTCCCGG
>JBBSAS010000139.1:0-5048 GCA_038252055.1 Candidatus Limnocylindrales bacterium | reverse complement strand
CGCCCGGCTCGGGCAGATCGCCCGGTAGTCGCACCAACCGCAGGCCTTCGATGACGGCGTCGCCCGGAAGTCGCCCGCGCGGATGACGGCGGCCTGGGCCAGCAGCTCCTCGCGGGCGGCGTCAAGTTGCGCGTCGGTGCGGGTCGTGCTCATCCGGATCGAGGCCTCGGTGAAGTAGAGGGTGACCCGCTCGGGCGTGCCGAGGCCGAGCGCATCCCGGCAGGCGAGCGCGTAGATGGAGAGCTGGAGGTTCTCGTCCACGCCTTTCTGGCTCTCCACCCTGCCCGTCTTGTAGTCGACGACCTCGATCCCGCCCGAGGGAAGGCGATCGACCCGGTCGATCGAGCCGGCGATCCGGACGACCGGGCTCCCGTCGACGGGGTCGAGCCGGAGCTCGAAGGGGAGCTCCTCGTGGAGCGCCTCGCCGGCGGCCGCGAGCTCGCCGGTCCAGAAGCTGTCGAGGAGCGCCCCGGTGCGACGCCGGTAGGTCTCCTCGGTCGTCCGATCCGGGAATCCGCCCGGCGTCCAGGCGGCTGCGAAGAGGCGCCCGAGGTCCTCGCGGGTCGGCGGGGGCTCCCCCGCGGCGGCCCGCTCGCGGCGCTCCTTCGTGAACGCCTCGAAGGCGGCATGGGCCGTCGTCCCGAACGCGAACGCCGCCACGGTCTCTCGGGCGGGGATCCGGTAGACGTGCCGGAACGCGTAGCGGGCAGGGCATCGCCCATACGTGTCGAACTGGCTGTAGCTGAAGGCGGAGGGCAGCGGGGCGACGCCCAGGAGGTTGGCTCCGACTCCGGCGTCGGCGGCGACCGTCCGCAGGGTGAGCGGGTCGAGACCGCGGACCCGCGCCTCGTCGGCGGTCGCCACCGCGGCCTCCCCCACCCCGGCAAGCTCGGCCTGGAGTCCGGCCCGGGCGTCGCTCGAACCGGGGTTCCCGGGGGCCACCCCCTCGAGGAGGGAGAGGATCTCGCTCGCCCGCAGGCGGAGCGCGGTTCGCCGCTCGCGGGGGCTCGGCAGCGCGACGATGCTGGCCAGGGCGCTCCCGTCCTCCACCGTCCCGGCCGTGAACGCCTCCTCGGCGGTCGTGGCCGAGGGCGTGGTCGTCGTGGCCGCGGTTGCCGTGCGGTCATGGTCGAGCAGCTCGGGCCCGGCCGCCTCGCGGAGCTCGCCGACGAACTGGCTCGGGCCTTTCGCCACGGTCGGGCCAGCGTGCGTCACGAGGACGAGGCTCTCGCGCGCCCGGGTGATCGCGACGTAGAGGAGCCGCCGCTCCTCCTCGGTGTGGAGGTCGCCGACGGGCACGGCCTCGCGCAGCAGCTCCTGGGGGAAGAGGCTCCAGTCGGTCCCCTTGACGGGCCATTCCCCGTCGAGCAGGTGCGGGACGAAGACATGGGGATACTCGAGCCCCTTCGCCTGGTAGAGGGTCATGAGGCGAACGCCCTGCACGTCCTCGGCCAGCTCCACGCTCGTCGGCAGCTCTCCGCCCGCGGACTGGTAGGCGTCGAGGTAATCGACGAAGTCGGCGAGGCTCCGCTCGGGGTGCTCGCGCTGCCAGTCGGCAGCGAAGCGCATCAGCGAGGCGACGTTGGCGACTGCGCGCTTGCTCTCGAGGGTGTCGGCGGCGACCAGGTCGAGGAGCATCGACGTCCGCTCGAGGAAGCGTTCGAGGATCGTGAAGGGGCCCTCGCGGGGCGCCTCGGGGACCAGCTCGTCGAGCGTGGCCAGGAAGCGGCGGGCCTTCGCCCGGAGGGCGGGCTCCAGTGCCACCGTTCGGCCGAGGTCACCCGCGGTCGCGTGGGCGCCGGGCGCAGACTCGGCGCCGTCTTCGTCGTCGGCGTCGTCCTCACCGTCGGGGATCGCGCCCACCTCGTCGAGCGTCACCTCGCCCGTCCCGGCCGCCGCGCGAACCACCTCGAGGAGGTGCTGCCCGGCACGCTTCGCAGCCCTCGCGAGCATGAGCAGCTCGATTGCGTCGAGACGCCAGGGGCCGGCCGTCAGGACGCGGGCCAGGGCGACATCGGCGAACGGGTCGGCGAGCACGCGGAGGGCCTGCTCGAGATCCCGGATCTCCGGCGCGGCGAAGAGCGAGAGCCCGCCCGAGACGGTGTACGGGATGCTCTCCTCCCGGAGCCGGGCGAGGATCGCCTCGCGATGCTTGTGCTTGCGGTAGAGGATCGCGAACGAGCTCCATGGGACGGCCGGCTCGCCGCCCGTCGCGGGGTCCCAGCGGGCGAGGAGGCGGATCCGTTCGACGATCGCGGCCGCCTCGTCATCGGGGCCGGCGCACGTCCACAGCTCCACGGCCGACGCGCCGTCGCCGTCGCGGTGGGGCGCAAGCCGCTTGTCGGGCTCGTAGCGCAGCTTGTTCCGGCAGATCAGGCGGTTCGCGACGACGAGGATCGGCGGGCGACTGCGGAAGTTCTCCTCGATCCGCATGCGGGTCGGGTCTCCCGGCGCGGGGCCGGTCGGGTCGTGCGCGGGAGGGGCGGCGAAGCGCCGGTCGAACTCGATGAAGGCGGCGTAACTCGCCCCGCGGAAGCGGTAGATCGACTGGTCGTCGTCCCCGACGACCATGACGTTGTCCGGCCGGTCGGGCGTCCGCCCGAGGAGCTCGACGAGCTCGATCTGGGCAACGTTGGCGTCCTGGAACTCGTCCACGAGCAGGTAGCGGAAGCGCCGCTGCCAGTGCCGCAGGACATTGGGCCGTTCGCGGAAGAGGCGGATCACGGCGGCGACCTGCTCCCCGAAGTCGAGGGCGCCGCGGCGCTCGCGCTCGGCCTCGTAGGCGCGGTAGACGAGGGCGATCTCGGAGAGGCGGAGAACCTCGAGCGCAGCGCCGTCGGCGACGTACGTGTCGGCGAGGCGATCGGTCTCCTCGCACTGCTCGGCGGTCAGCCTGTTCCGCCCGACGACACCCCCGGTCCCGAGCACCGCGCGGCGCGCTTCGCGGTCGGCGGCCTTCTCCACCTTCGCGAAGTCGGGCCTCGCGGCGGGATCGCCGGAATTGGCCCCTCGCTCGGCCGCCCGGTCGGCGGTGCGGAAGGATGCGTAGGCCCCGCGCGTGTCCGTGCGTCCACGGTCGAACGCCCCGAGGGCCTCGAGGCGCTCGAGAGCACGCTCGTAGGGGCCGAAGCGAGCCTCGAAGGCCGCCTGTTCCGATGCGACGAAGGCGTCGAAGTCGTCCGGGCTGACGAGCTCGTCCTTGGCCCGGTTGATGAAGCCGACGAACCGGTCGAGTCCCCAGGTCGGGTTGCCCTTCCCGGCGTAGTAGAGAAGCGGCAGGCGGGGCCGGATCTCGCGCAGGAGGAGGAGCTGTCCGACGCCATCGAGGACGTCCGGCGTCGACGGCAGGCCGGCGTCGGCGGCCGACTCGACGAGGATCCGGTGGCAGAAACTGTGGAAGTTGACGACGGCCAACCGAGCCCGCACGGCCGGACCGAGCGCCTTCTCCAGGCGATCGGCAAGCTCCTTCGCCGCCTTCACGTTGTACGTCAGGACGAGCACCTGCTCGGGAAGGAGCGGCCCGGCGAAGGGGTGGTCGCGATCGGCGGAGGCGGCCTCGGCGGGCAGGGCCAGGGGATTGGTCGAGGACACCCCCGGACTTGCAGCGTCCGCGGGGACCGGCGTACCTGCGGGGACCGGCGTGCCTGCGTCGCCGGGCATGCCCTTCGTCTCGAGCAGGCGGCGGACGCGCTCGACGATGACCCGGGTCTTGCCCGTCCCCGCCCCAGCGATGACGACGAGCGGGCCGTCCTCCCAGGCGACGATCCGGCGCTGCTCCTCGGTCAGGCTTTCCGGCGTAGCGTCGTGGACGCGTTCCACACCGTCCGCGGTCGTCACGCGTCACCCTCGGGGATTCGCACCGGGCGGCCGTCCTTGCGGAACTCGAACCCGCATGTGTTGCACCGGTGATCGGACTGGTCCGGCCAGACGAGGCAGCCGCCGAGGATGACGCGGCGGGCATCGAGATCGGCGTCGAGCTCCTCGTCCATCGCGGGGTAGCCGCGCAGGATCCACGCGACATCGCCGGAGCCGCAGCGTGGGCAGGGCGGCCGGGTCTTCTGCCGCTGCCGCGTCATCGGCTCGTCCACCGGGAGCTCCTCAGCTTCATCGTGACCGGATCGTGGGCGTCCCGTGGTGCGCGCGGGACGGCCGCGCGGCCCCTCGGCGCGGGCCGGAGGTCATCACGCGACGTCGGGCGCGTGATGACGGGCCGTGGCTCGGGCCATGGCGCACGCGGGCGCGGTCGGGTCCGTGCCGCAGGTGAGCGCGCGCGCGCAGGTCGATCTTCACGGCTGGAGTCTCGACGCCACCTGTGCCACCTTGCCTGGCACGACGCCGCCGGTCTACACGAACCCAAGGCTCATGCGCGGCAGCAGTGCACCTGCGGTCGTAGGCTCCCGGACCCTCGTCGCGCCCCCAGTGAACCGGCGATGAAGAGCGTCGACGGACGATCGAATGCGTCCGTCAATGAGCGGGTGGTACCCTACGTACGGCATGAGGAAGACCTCCGTGTACCTGAGCGACGACGAAGCCGAGTCGCTCCGCCGCGCCGCAACGGCCACGGGCCGTGCGCAGGCAGAGCTGATCCGCGAAGGAGTCCGGCGCGTGCTCGCCGAGGTGGACGAGGCACCGCGGGCGTTCCGGAGTCTCGGCGCCGGGCACGGCGGTGGACGACCCTACCGGTCATGGGCCTCCGCCGACCTCTATCGCAAGGCGATGAACGAACGCTGATGGCGCTGGTGGTCGATGCCGGAGCGCTGTATGCGCAGGCCGACGCCGACGAGCCGCGGCACCGGGCCGTCGCGGACCTCATGCGCTCCGAGCGCGAGCTGCTCGTCACGACGGAGCTGGCGGTCGCCGAGGCGGACTACCTCATCCTCGACCGCCTCGGCCTCGACGTGGAGCTCGCCTTCCTCGAGGATCTCGCCGCCGGGACCTTCGTCGTCGAGTGCCTGGGCCGGGATGAGCAGCGACAGGCGCGCGACGTCGTCGAGCGGTACGGGAGCCTCCGGCTCGGCCTCGCGGACGCATCGCTCGTGGTGCTGGCG
>JBBSAS010000138.1:0-5105 GCA_038252055.1 Candidatus Limnocylindrales bacterium | reverse complement strand
CCTGCTCGGCGGACGCATCCGCGACTATCTGGGGCTCGCGGCGTGATCAAATCGGGATTCTCGACCCCCACGGGCTCGATGGCGGGACGCCTCGACGAGTCAGGGCCTGTTGTCAGGGTCGGCGGCGTTGCGCGAGTCCGCTGCCGACCAGTCCCGGATGATCCAGGCGGACTGAGCAGGGCGGCGACCTCGGGGTTCACGTCCCTGGTCGAACCTCGACGAAGCCCGCCGCACTGAAATCGCCATCGAATGCCAGTGCGTCAGAGACGCGCTCGTGCCACATGACAACGAAGCTCGTTGCATCGACGAACGAGTAGACCCGCTCATCGTGGCGCCGAAGCCAGGCTCGCGCCTCGCGCTCGATCGCATCGTCAACATGCACGACGGTGAGCCACTCCGCCGACTCAACCGCGTCGAGGAACGCGACGGCCGATGCGTGCCCGTCGCGGCGGCGCAGGAAGGTCCATGTCTCGCCGACGACGTGGTTCGTGGTCAGGAGCGCCTGGCCGGGCGTCCACAGGCGGACCGCGGCATCGTTGTTGGCATCACGCCGGAGCCGGAGCGCCACCCAATAGGAGGTGTCGACGAACCTCACGAGCCGTAGACAACCTCGTCGACGGGTGCCGGCGCAGCGTCGCTGCCACCGATCCAGTCGCGGAACGGATCGAGCAGAGGTTCCGGATCGCCGATCGAGCGGCGGACGGCGTCACGGATGAGGGCGGCCTTGGATGTGTGGGTTCGGCGTGCCCGGACGGCGAGCGCGTCGTCCATCTCCTCCTCGATGTAGATCTGCAGGCGCTTCATGGGTGGAGTATACGTCTCGCATCAGCGTATACGCCAGGCTCAGGTGCCGGCTGCCGGACGCGATGAGGCCCTTCTCGGGCCGAGAAGGGGGCCCGAACCTAGTCCGAACTTCCAGCGCCGGCCGAGGCTGACACCCCAGTCGTTCCGCAGGCTCAGGCGTCGGCGGCCCTGCGCAGGCGCTCGAACTCGCGCCGCAGGCGCTTGCTCGGCCGGCCCTCCCCACGTACGAGCATGATCGCTTGCCCGGCCTCCGCCACGACGGGCGGGCTGTGGTCCACGTAGCAGGTCTCGGCAACGGAGGCCCCGACACGCGACTCGATCGGCCGCATGACCTCGACGATGCGCTCGCGATCGGCGATGAGCGCCTCCACCCGATCGCCCGCGCGAACCTTCGTCGACGGCTTTGCCGGTAATCCATTCACGAGGACGTGGCCGCCTTCGCACAACCGGGTCGCGAGCGAGCGGGTCTTCACGAGGCGCACCGCGCACAGCCAGCGATCGAGACGCGTTTCGTCGGTAGCGAGGGGATCAGTCACGCGTTCTAGGATGGCACGGCTCGAGAAGGCGTCGCGGCGGTCACTGCCGTCGGCCGCCGTGCGCGACCCGTGGGGGTCGAACACCCCGATTCGATCACGCCGCAAGCCCGTGGTACTCGTGGATGAGGCCGCCGAGCAGGTCCCGCCGGCGGACGTCCCTCGGGCTGACGGGTGCCGGGTCCGAAGCCTCGGCCTGCGGTGGCGCGAGACCGAGAGTGCGATGGGGCCGGCCGCGGTTGTCGTGCCCGACATACGTCCGAAGCGTCCGGTCGAGATGCCAGCGACCGAGGTGGATCAGTGACCAGTCGAGGCACTCCGCCCGGATCGTCTCGATCACCCGTTCGGCGCAGGCATTCGCGTTTGGAGCGCGGACCGGGGTGAGGATCACCCGCGCCCCCTCCGAGCGGATGATCTCGTCGAACGATCGGCTGAACTTGGTGTCGCGGTCGCGGGTGAGGAACCGGATCGTGATTGACCGATCATCGAGCTCCAGGGCGAGGTTGCGGGCCTGCTGGGTGACCCAAGCCGAGTCGGGGTGGGCCGTTGAGGGGCTGAGGTGGATCCGCCGGCTGCCGAGCTCGATGAAGGCCAAGACGTACAGGGTGCGCAGCCAGGCCCGTGGGGGTCGAAAACCCAGATTCACGATCAAACCGCATCGTAGGATGCGCCGATGTTGTTCCTTCCGTAGCTCGTGGTCGCAGGTCCTCGCCCGCCCGTCGGGATCGAAAACCCCGCTTCGCGATCGGACAGCGCCGGTGGGATCGGCTGCGTGTCGTTCCTCCGCTACCTCATCGTCCGCGCCCTGGCTCGTCACCGCGTCAGCGCTGGCCAGCGGGGCCGAGACGTCGCGTGGAGTCCGTCGAGCCTGGACTGGTCGAGCCGGCCGTCAGGCGCAGCCTTCGGCGGTCGCGCGAGGTGCGGCTGCGCGTCGAGTCCCTGGCATCGTCGGGCCATCTCGCCGGCCCGAGCTCCGTCCACCGTCGAGACCCGCCTCGCAGGGTCACGTTCCAGCGGCTGGCCCCGCCTCCGGTGTTCCCGAGCGTGCTCGTGGCCGCCGCGACCCAGCCTCCGAGAGCCGGCGAGGCGCGCCTGTGGTCACCCGATCGCCCGCGTCCGAGGCCCCGGGACCGGCATCGTGACGTGCGTGCCCCGGATGAGCTGGTTACCCGAGGTTCAAATCCTCTCGCCCCGACCAGATTTCTCCAGCACCCGACTCGTGCGTGGATCCCGCCCGCTGACGGATCTCTCCGGGTCGCGATCCTTGCCCCACCGACCTCCGTGTCCCGGCCGCTCTCGTCTGGGAGCGCAGATCTGCTTGCACAACCCGACACGTGGCGTAGAGTTGTGCGCATGAGCGCGCTTCGAGACTGGATCGTCGGACTGCCATCGCAGGGACGGTTCACGTTCACGACGCAAGAGGCACGAGCCGCCGCCGGGGGGACGTCCGTTGCCGCCGCCACGGCGGCCCTCGACCGCGCGGAGGGCGACCGAATCATCGCGTCGCCGGTGCGCGGGTTCCACGTGGTGCTCCCGCTCGAGGACCGCGGGACCGGGATGCCCTCCTGGCGGCTGTTCCTCGATCCGCTCATGAGCCACCTCGGGCTCCCGTACTATGTGAGCCTGCTCACTGCGGCCTCCATCCAAGGCGCATCGGGCCAGGCGGCGCAAGTGGTCCAGGTGGTGGTGCCGCGCGCGCGCCGCCCCGTGCGGACCGGGCGGCTGGTGATCGAGTTCGTGGTCCGGCGGACCGCGGGCGAGGCGCCGGTCGAGCTGCGCACGACCCCGTCGGGCCGGATGCGCGTGGCAACGCCCGAGGTCGTCGCGCTCGACCTTGTCCGCTACCCGTCGCGGGCCGCCGGCTGGGACAACGTGGCCACGGTCCTGCGCGACCTCGCCCCGGCCCTGCGCGGCGCGGGCATGCGGGCCGCGCTCGCGGTGGCGCCCGCCACGCCCGAGCTCCAGCGCCTCGGGCACCTGCTCGAGCGGGCCGGTGCTCGGGCTGCGCTCGCGCCGCTCGAAGTAGATCTCGCGACGCGCCGCGTGACCTGGGTCCCGCTCATCCCCGGCGAGCGGGGGGAAGCCGGACCCGAGCCGCCGGTACGAGATCCGCGCTGGCATGTCCTCGTCAACCGCGAGCCCGAGGCGGACTGACCGATGCTGCCGCAAGCTGACATCATCCTTTGGCGAGCCGTGGCGCCGTGGGCCGACGACGACGACGTCGAGCAGGACCTCGTCATCACGCTGGCCCTGTTCGATATCTTCGGCGACGATGAGCTGCGCTCCGCCCTCGCCTTCCGCGGGGGCACGGCGCTGCACAAGCTCCACCTGCCACCCGCGGCCCGGTACTCGGAGGACATCGATCCCGCCCAGCGCGAGCCAGGCTCCATCGGCCCGACCCTCTCGCGACTTCGCCGCGTGCTCGAGTGGATCGGCCCCGTGCGCACTGACACCGGTGAGCACCCCAGGGTCACCTTCCGCTTCGAGACGGAGACCGGGACCCGTCGTCGCGTCAAGGTCGAGATCAATAGCCACGAGCACTTCGGGCACGTCGTGAAGCGGCTGTTCGCCGTGCCGGACCTGCCCGTCGGCAACAGCGCCGTCATCCCGACCTACGAGCTCGACGAGCTGCTGGCGGCCAAGCTCCGCGCCCTCTACCAGCGCCGCAAGGGTCGTGACCTGTTCGACCTGTGGTGGGCGCATCAGCAGGCCGACCCGGACCCGGTCCGCATCGTCGCGCTCCTGGGCGAGTACCAGGCAGCGGCCGGCCGATGATCCGGGCGAGCGAGCTGCGGTTGAACCTTGCGGCGAAGCGCGTGCCGTCGTTCCTCGACGAGGTGCGGCCGCTGCTCCGTCCTGGCGTCGCCTATGAGCCGGCCACAGCGCTCGACTGGGTGGAGACCACCTTCATCCCGTTGCTCCCGCGTTAGCACTCCCCGCAGGGTCCTGACTCGGACCAATCGATATCGTCGTCGCTAACCCTCTCGCCCCGACCAGATTCCCCCCAGCACCCGATTCGTGCGTGGATTCAGCCCGCTGACTCCTCTCGCCAGACCGGCATCTTGCACCGACCTACCTTTATGTCCCGCAATGAGCACATTCAGGCGGAGGTGCGGCTGCGCGAGTCCGGTCTCGCGGTCTGTCCCCATCAAGTCGATGGTCCCGCTGAGGGCCTCGGCCGGCGACCTCTGCGGTCGCAGCAGCCGGCAGCGGTTCGGCCGAACCTCGATTTGGGCGACTTGGGGCAACGAGCCAAATCGTTGGTCCAAGCCCGCGCTGTCGCCCCGAAGTCCAGCGTTCGTCACGGACCTGCGACCAGGGAACCTGCCGGTGTCCGCTGTACCCTTGCCTGGTGTCCGGAACCGGTACTGCTGGCCCTTCCTGTGTCGACTGTGGCCTGCCGGCGCGCGCGTCGCTCGGCCGCGTCGAGCTGTGCGACCGATGCTTCGACCGTCGCGTGGCCGAACGCACGGGCCTTCCCGTACTGCCTGACCCCCCAGCCGAGGAGATGCTCACCGGTCCCGACGGTCGGAGACACCGCTTCGCGTACCGGCTGTGGCGGGCCCCGACCCCTCAGCGAGGGTGACCTCGACGCTGCCTGGCGAGAGGCGACGGCGCTGGGATGCGGCGAACAGGTGTGGCGGGAGCTGGCCAGGCGGCGGGAGACCGAGCATCCGGCCGACGCGATTCCGATCTACCAGCGCGAGGTCGAGGCGCTTCTCGGGACGAAACGGAACGACGGCTACACGGTGTTGCCGGCCGCGCTAT
>JBBSAS010000137.1:0-5137 GCA_038252055.1 Candidatus Limnocylindrales bacterium | reverse complement strand
GAGGAGAGGCCCGAGGCGCGCGGCAGCGACGACGCGAGGACCCCCCGGAAGCCGCGCGTCGCGATCCCGGCTTCGGCGAGGGCCCAGGCGGTTCCGGCCACGTACCCGGCCATCCCGCCTGCGTTCGGGCCGATCGCGTCGAGATCGAACGACGCCCGCTCGCCGGTGGTCGCGCTGACGAGCTCCACTCGCCGATCGGCGGTCGGGACGAAGGCGATCCGGATCTCAAGGTCCACCGCGGCGGGCAGCACGTAGCCGAGGTTGTAGTCGGTGTGCTCGCCGATGAGGTTCACGCGACCCGGAGCTCGCACGACGCGGATGCGTGCCGGATCGGGGGCCGCGCCGGGGTCGAGCGCCGCAAGGCGAGCCCGCAGGTGGGCCGGATCGAGGTCGGAAGCGGGCGCCGGTTCCGTGGCCGCCGCTCCGCGGGCGCCGGACGCGCGGCCCGTGGCAGCCGTCATGCACCCATCCCGGCGGCGGGCACCACGACGAACCCGGGATGCTCGTCGCGCGGGGCCACCGCGACCGCCTGCAGCCGGGCAGCGCTGGTCTCGGGCAACGTGTCGTTGATGAAGAGGAGTGTCGCCGTCTCCACCGAAGCCCGGATCTTGGTAAGTCGCTCTGAACGGTGAGGAGGGTAGAACTCCACCGCGAGGTGCCAGTCTTCGGCGCCGTGCGGCGCCTCGTGGACGACCATCATGTACGGCAGCTCGAAGCCGAAGAGACCGTTGTAGCGGGCCACGACAGCGTGGAGCGCTCCCGCGAGGGCCCGGGACTCCGCCGCCGTCAGATCAGTAAGTCTGCGCGCACCATGTCGGACGGCCCGAACGTGGACCTCGTACGGCCAGCGCGGGGCGAACGGGACGCCGACGACCCAGTGCGGGTCGGCATGGACGATCCGGCTCGAGCTCCGCTCGTCGGCGACCACCGCGCAGGAGATGCAGGCCCCCGTGCGAGCGCGCCCGTCGGCGAGGGCGGCCACCCGTCGCTCGATCTGTGGCGGCAGGTCGCCGAACGCGTAGATCTGGCCGTGGGGGTGCGAGAGCGTCGCGCCCACTTCGCCGCCGCGGTTCTCGAACGGCATCACGAAAGCAAGCCGCGGATCGGCCCACAGCGCGGCCGTCCGGTCCCGCCACACCGCTACGACCCGGGCGGTCTCCTCCGCGGTGAGGGTCGCCAAGTTGCCCTCGTGGCGCTCGGTGAACATCACGACCTCGCATGCGCCGAGCGACGGGGCGAAGCGGGGATCGGTCGAGTCGGGGACGGGCGGCGGTTCGAGGGTGAAGGTCGGGAAGCGGTTCCCGAAGACGGCGGCGTCGTAGCCGAATGCGAGCTCCGGGCCGCCGGGGCAGAGCGGGCAGCCGAAGCGCGCCGCGGGACTTCCCGGCATCGTCCCACCCGCGTTCGGGGCCGAGCTGTGAGGGCGCACGTTGCGGGCGGGCGAGACGGCCACCCAGGAGGCCGAGAGCTCGTCGCGGCGGAGGTGGAGAGCCGTCGGCTCGGAGCGCGGCGCATCGGCCGGCGGCGCGCCGCGAACCTCACCGTAGAGGTGGACGGCCCGCCCGTCGGGCTGGACGAAGGTCGTCCGGGGAAGCGGCAGCGGAGCGACCTCGGGCAGATCGTGCGCGTCGGTAGCAAGCGGGCGGCTCATCGGGCCGCGATTGTAGCCCGGCCCGGACCGCGTCAGGCGTGAGGCAGCGTGCCGCCGCGCGCCACGATCACGGCCGGGGGCGCCGGTGCGCGCGTACACTGGCGCCGCGCGGGAGCGCCGCGCGCCGGACGAACCCCCGACGGGGCCACCGAGGCACATCAGATGGCGATCGACGACGCGGCGCGCACCGAGCGCCGGGGCCGCCTGGGCGGGATCCGCCCCCGGCTGACCCGGCCCGCCCGCCCGCGCCTGCCGTCGGACGGCTCGGGCGAGACCGCCGCGCCTGCGGTCGCCACTGTCGAGGCGAACGGGCTCCGCTGGATCCACATGGAGCGGCCGCGGCTCGCGGAGCGCGAATGGCTCGACGAGCACTTCGACTTCCACCCCCTCGCCTTCGAGGACCTGGTGTCGCGCAACCAGCGGCCGAAGGTGGACGTCTACGACGACTACCTCTTCATCGTCCTCTACTTCCCGAGCTACGACAAGGCGACCGGTCGGCTGAAGGCTGTCGAGCTCGACCTCTTCGTCGGCCCCGACTACGTGATCACCATCCCGAACGACCGGTTCGTGCCGCTCTCGCGGCTGTTCGAGCGGGTCGCGGAGCACGACGACGTGCGCGAGGAGCTCTTCGCCTACGGCTCCGGCTATCTCCTCTACCGGATCGTGGACGAGGCGGTGGACAACGGCTTCCCGATGCTCCGCCAGATGGGCAGCAAGCTCGAGGACGTCGAGGACGAGCTCTTCGAGGGGCGCTCCGACGAGATCGTCCGGGACATCTCCGCGGCGAAGTCGGAGATCATCAACTTCCGGAGGATCGTCCGCCCCCAGCGCGTCGTCTACCGCGACCTGGAGCGCGCCGTCAGCCGCTACCGCGCTCCCGACCTCGACCTCTACTTCGACGACATCACCGACGCTTCGGAGCGCATCTGGGACGTCCTGGAGAACTACAAGGAGCAGGTGGAGTCGCTGGAGTCCACGAACGAGTCGGTCATCTCGCATCGCGTCAACGACGTGCTGCGGGTCCTGACGATCTTCTCGGTCCTCGTCCTGCCCCTGACGTTCGTGGCCAGCCTGTGGGGCATGAACGTCCGGCTGCCCTTCGCCGATGCCCAGTTCGGCTTCGAGATCGTCGTCGCGATCATGGTGGCCGTGCTCGTCCTCACCCTGGTCGCATTCCGTCGGCGCGGTCTGCTCTGACCGGAGCCGCGCTTCACCGGGCCAGCCCGGATCGCCGTCGATCCGGCAGCGGGATCAGGGCGTGTGCAGGCCGAGGTCGCGGGCCAGGGAGCGGCCGGCTTCGAGATCCCCGGCGAACGTCGAGGCGAGCCGCCGTCGTTCCCGCTTGCACCAGCCGGCGAACCGTGGGTGGGTCGCCCGAAGCTCTTCCGAGGCGTTGAGGCGGGCCTCCACCGAGGCGTGGAACGCGGCGTAGACCGTCATCGGATCGGCGGACGCGATCTGCTGCTCTGCACCCGGCGTGAAGTCGATGGGGATCATCATCCGGGCGAAGAACGCCCCCACCTCGCCGGTCGAGAGGTCCACGGCCTGGCTGTGGCCGCTCGAGCGGAGGATCGGCGCGTGCGAGGAGAGCACGACGAGCGTCGTCGTCGCTTCCCACTCCACGGCCCGCACGGTCCCCCCGAACGTCAGGAACGAGTTGAAGACGTCGAGGCGGTCCACGACCCGGATCGTGCCCCAGGCGAACGGCCGCTCCACGGGGAGGGGCGTCTTGCGGGTGATCTCTCCCGGTCGGCCGCGTCCAGCGGCCGCCATCCAGTGCTCGACCCGCTCGGGGTCGAAGTGCTCGAGGGTGGGGCGCTCGCGCAGTGCCACGACGAGGTTCGCTCCCCCGGGCGCCTGGGGCGCCGTGCCGTTCACGTTGAGGAAGCCGAGCTGCGCGACGTGGCGCGCGGCCTCGGCCATCGAAAGGCCGAGCCGGGGCGGCCCGCCGCGGGTCGCCGTGTCGAGGGTCACTGGGTCTTCACCTCCGGGCCATTGATTGTGCGCCCTTCGCCCGGTGGCGAGCACCCGCCGGTCCACCCGCCTGCGCGGGCCAAACGGCCCGACGTGCGACCGAGCAATGTTCGAGTCGGGCCCCTCGATCCGTGAGATCATTTGTCGAACGCAATGCCATGCGGCCGGGTGAGCCCGGCGCTCCCCCGCTGAATCAGCGAGGTCCCGATGCCCGATTCTGAACCCACGTCCACGTCCGACTCGGCACCCATCTCGGAGGCCGGCGAACGCCTCCTCGTCGTCTCGAACCGGCTGCCGTTGACTGCCCGCCGGACCCCGACCGGATGGGAGTCGCAGGCGAGCTCGGGCGGGCTCGTGGCCGTCCTCGGACCGCTCATGCGCCGCTTCGACGGTCGCTGGCTCGGCTGGCCGGGTGACGCGCTGCCGGAGGACGAGGCCGGTCGTGCGGAGCTGCTCGCCTCGTGGGAGCGGGAGCACGGGTTCGTCGCCATCGATCTTCCGCTTTCGGTTTCCCGGGCCTTCTACGAGGGGTACGCGAACGCCACGCTCTGGCCGCTCCTCCACGGCTTTCCCTCTCGCGTCGTCTTCGACCCGGAGTCCTGGCATGCGTACCGCGACGCGAACCGGCGATTCGCCGACGCCCTCGTCGAGCGGCTCCGCCCCGACGACCTCGCCTGGATCCACGACTACCAGCTCCTCCTTGTCCCCGGCCTCGTCGCGGAACGGGAGACGGGCGCGGCGCTCGGGTTCTTCCTCCATATCCCGTTCCCGGCGTCGGATGTCTTCCGGATCCTCCCCCAGCGCGAGGAGATCCTCCGCGGGATGCTCGGCGCCGACTTCATCGCCTTCCAGGCGCACGACCACGTCCACAACTTCCGGCGCGCGCTCCTCCAGGTCCTCGGGATCGAGAGCTCGATGGACCGGGTCGAGGTGGACGGCCGGATCGTCCGACTGGAGGCGCTCCCGATCGGGATCGCCGGTGAGGAGTGGGCCCGGCTCGTGGAGCGTGACGCCGCGGTCCGGCGCCGGATCGACGATCTCCGGCGGCGCCACGCGGGGCGGAAGCTCGTGCTGGCCGTGGACCGCCTCGACTACACGAAGGGGATCCCCGAGCGGCTCCGCGCGTTCCTCCGGCTCCTGCGCCGCTCCCCCGAGCGACGGGGCCCGCTGACGCTCGTCCAGGTCGCGGTCCCGACCCGGGAGCGGATCCCCCGCTACCAGGATCTCCGGCGGACGGTGAGCGAGCTCGTCGGCGAGATCAACGGGGAGTTCAGCACCCCGGAGTGGACGCCGGTTGTCTACCTCCGCCGCTCGATCTCGAAGACGGAGCTTGCCGCCCTCTACGCCGCCGCCGACGTCGCCTGGGTCTCTCCGCTCCGCGACGGGATGAACCTCGTCGCCAAGGAGTACGTCGCCTGCCAGCGGGAGGTGCCCGGCGTGGTCCTCATGAGCGAGTTCGCCGGGGCCGCCCCGGAGCTCGGCGAGGCCCTCCGGGTGAACCCGTACGACGAG
>JBBSAS010000136.1:0-5144 GCA_038252055.1 Candidatus Limnocylindrales bacterium | reverse complement strand
GTTGGTCATGGGTCAGGGCTCCTGGGACTGGATTGGGCAGCGGGCGCGCCCGCCTCGGCGTCGGCGCGTCCGGGGTTCCTTCGCGCGACCCGGCCCCGTGGATGGGGCGTCGACGTCCGACAGGCAGATCGCGTGCCGTGGTACCGCCGCGCGTCAGAGCGTCTCACCCGGCAGGATCGGTCGCGAGAGCGCGGCCGCGGTAGGCCTCGTAGTCGGGCTGGGCTCGATGGTACCCGCTCTCGAGGAGGTGCGAGGAGACCATGAGGTCCGCCGAGGCCCGGTTGCAGGCGATCGGGATGTTCCAGACCACCGCGAGGCGGAGGAGGGCTTTCACGTCCGGGTCGTGCGGCTGCGGCTCGAGGGGGTCCCAGAAGAAGACGAGGAAGTCCACCTGGCCCTCGGCGATCAGGGCACCGAGCTGCATGTCGCCGCCGAGCGGACCGCTCTGGAGCTTCCGGACCGGGTGCCCAAGCTCACGCTCCAGGAGCGCCCCCGTGGTCCCGGTGGCGCACAACTCGTTGCGGACGAGGAAGGGCAGGTTGTAGCGCGCCCACTCGACGAGGTCCTGCTTCTTGTGATCGTGGGCGACGAGCCCGATCCGCAGCGGCCGCGGCATGGCCGATGCGACGGGAATCTCCGGCGGCTCCATGGCGACACCTCGTGCGGGACGGCCGGCAACCCGCCGGGCGTGCCATGCCAGCGTAGCGCGGCGGCGCATGCGCGGCGGCTCCCGGCGGCGCTCCTGCCGGATCCGGCCCCCGAGCTCAAGGGGGCCGGAACTCGCGACCCGAGGGGGTCCGAACTCGCGATCAGGCCAAATCGAGTACACTTGGCCCTTCCCACGGCCACGCAGCGCGCCGGTCGCCACCCGGTGCAGCAGTCGTCCGGCCCCAGCCGTTCCCCAGCCCGGAGGCCACCGCCCATGGCATCTCCCATTCCCCGTCGCCCGGTCGTCGACCAGGGCCCGCGCCACGTCATCGCCGAGTACCGCCACCGGGCCCAGATGGTGACCTGCGAGTGCGGCTGGCAGGGCAGCAGCGCGTCGCCGGATGCGCGCCCCTCCGCGTGGACCGCGCACGTCGCCGCCCATCGCACCGGGTCGCGCTGACCGCATCACTCCGGCCGGCCCTGGCCGCGCCCGGGACGCGCCGCGGCCGGCACACATCGGTCCCTCATCCTGCTGCCACGACGCCAGGAGCACGCCCGTGAGCTACACCTACGCGGTCGTCGGCGCGGGGCGCCAGGGAACCGCCGCCGCCTACGACATGGCCCGCTTCGGGGACGACGCCGAGACCGTGAAGGTCGCCGATGCCGACTTCCAGGCCGCCCGCCGCGCTGCGGACCGCGTCAACCGGCTCATCGGCCGGGAGGTCGCCCGCCCGTTCGCCGTGGACGCGGCCGATCCGGCGGCCCTCCGCACCTTCCTCGACGACGTGGACTCGTTCCTCTCGGCGGTCCCCTACTGGCTGAACCCCGGGATCGCCCGGGTCGCGATCGAAGCCCACGCCTCGATGACCGACCTCGGCGGCAACACCGACCTCGTTCGCGAGCAGCTGAAGCTCTCGCCGGGGGCCGAGTCGGCCGGCATCGCGATGATCCCCGACTGCGGCCAGGTCCCGGGCATGGGCACGAGCCTCACGGTCTACGCGATGTCGCTCCTCGACGAGACGGACGAGATCACGTTCTGGGACGGCGGCAACCCGCTCCACCCCGAGCCGCCCTTCAACTACATCCTCACCTTCAACATCGCGGGCCTCACGAACGAGTACTACGGCGTCGCCCACTTCCTTCGCGACGGGCGCCGGGTGGAGGTACCCACCTTCGCCGCCGAGGACTACGAGATGGTGGACTTCCCGGCGCCGATCGGCCGGATGGAGGCCTTCGTCGCCGGCGGCGGGACCTCCACGATGCCCTGGACGTTCGAGGGGAAGCTGCGGACGCTCTGGAACAAGACCCTCCGCTGGCCGGGCCATTTCACCGAGTGGAAGGCGTACGTGGACGCGGGACTCCTCGAAACCGACCCGGTCGAGGTCGGCGGCGTCCGCGTGGCGCCGCGGGACGTCCTCCATGCGCTCCTCGACCCGAAGATCCGGGCGAAGCCGGGCGAGCCCGACCTCGTGATCGTCCGCGTCCTCGCGAAGGGACGGAAGGATGGTCGCGAGGCCGAGGTCGTCGTCGAGCTGATCGACCGCTTCGACGAGGCGACCGGCTTCACCGCGATGGAGCGCACGACCGGCTGGGACGGCTCGATCAAGGCGATCCTGAACGCCCGAGGCGTCACCCCCCGCGGCGCCCATCCGGCCGAGCTCGCGGTCCCCGGCCCGCTCTACGCCGACGAGCTCCGCCGCCGCGGCTTCAGCCTGACGGTGACGCCCTCAGCCTGAGCTCGACTCCTCGCCCCGCTTCGCCCACGGGTTCCGGAGGGTGAGGCTCGCCCCCGGCCAGCGGGCCCGGATGCGCCCGGCCAGGTGGACGGCAGCGTAGTAGGCAACGTACGCGTAGGCGACCCCGGCGATCGTGTCGATCACCCAGTGATCGCCGGTGTAGAGAACCGCGAAGGCCACGAGGAACGTGTAGCCGAGGGCGAGGTAGCCGACGCGCCCGAACGCCCGTCGCAGGAAGAGGAACGTGAGGAACGGGTACGCGACGTGGAGCGAGGGGAACGCCGCCACGGCGTTCGGGTTCGCAGTGGAGAAGATCATCGAGTAGACGTAGTGGCCCTTGAACCCGAGGAAGGCGGCCAGCTCCTCGAACGCCCCGGGCTTGAGGTAGGAGATCACCGGCTGGCCGTCGGGCCCGTTGAGCATCCCGTGGTAGGCCAGCCACCATGGCGGCGCCGCCGGGAGGAGGAGGTACGTCATGAACCCGGCGAAGCTCAGGAGGAGGAGCGCGGCGACGAAGTCATAGTACTGCGGCCGGCGCCCGACCCAGAGCAGGAACCCAGTCGCGAGCGGCAGGCCGAAGTGGATCATGTAGACGATCGTGGCCAGGATCGCGATCGGATCGACGCTGCCCGCGGGGCGGAGCGCGTCCTGGAGGACCTGGGTCGGGATGTGACCGAACGCGATCAACCGGTCGGCCGTGGCGAGGTCCGTCGAGTGGAGAGGCATGCCCCCCTCGTCGGCCAGCCCCCGCATGAGCTCGTAGGCGAGGAGGAGGACGAGGAAGGGGATCCAGTCGCGCAGGAAGAGGCGGCCCCGCCCCAGGAGGATCGCGACGAGGGCGAAGCCCACCGCGACGACGTCCGGCGTGATCGCCACGCCGCCGCCGACACCGAGGGCGACGACCAGTGCCGCATAGGCCGCCACACCGATGAGCATGAGCCGCTCGTTGCGGCCACTCAGGGCAGCGGAGGGGGTCGGGTCGATCTCGGCCGTGGCTCGGTCCTCGGGCAGCGTGAACAGGGGCCGCCGGGGGATCGCCGGCGCCGCGCGGGGCGGGAACCGACAATCTACTCTGCTTGCCCGCCGCTGTCCGCGGGCGTGGAGCGCGGCTGCCGACGCCTCCGGCGGGTCGAGCGGGGCTGAGCGACCGCGATCCACCAGTCACAGGCGCAGAGGCCCTTGGGGCAGCCCGCGTGGGGAAGACGCGGGTCCCGCAGCTCGGCGGCGATCTTCACCACCAGGCCGTCGTCGGCACGGCAGGCGGGACAGCAGCCCGCGCTGACGAGCTCGGCCTCCGGTCCCATCGCCACCAGCGAGCGGAGGACGGCTGCCGTCCCCTCCCGGTGGAGCGCGACGAGGGTTTCCGAGGGTGGAACCGGCGATCCGGCGTCGCGGTGGAGCGCTGCGGCCTCAGCGCGCCGGACCTCCGCGACCACCACCCAGCGCCGATCTCGCCGGGCGGCCTTCACGGTCCGCTCGGCCGCCGCGACGTAGAGGTCGCGCGACGCCTCCACCACGGCCGCCGACGGCGCTGCGGTGGCGAGCTTCTTCCGCCGGACTTCGGGCGCGCCGACGGACGCGGCCAGCCGGAGCCACGCGGCGCGATCGACCGTCCAGCTACGCACGTCCGCGTCGTGCCTGCGGGCGGCCTCGAAGACGGCCACGGCCTGCTCCGTGAAGAGGACGACGCGTCCATCCGTCCGGCGCACGACGATCGGCTCGCGGCAGCGCGGGCAGCGCCGGTTGCGAGCCGGGGGAGGCTCTAGGAGGACGCCGCACGATGGGCAGGCGAGGCGATCGACCGGCGCCGGGGGAGGGACGGGCGGGGTCGGCTCGAACTCCGGCTCGGGCAGGGGCGGACGATCCGGCGCGTTCCCCGGACCACTCCCCGGTGGCGCGATGCCGAGGAGGCGACGCAGGAAGCTGATGGCGCACCTCCGGTGAGTCTGCCTCCTCAGGGTACTCCGCGACTCCCCGCGACGGCCCGTCGCCGCTGCGACCCGTCTGACGCCCTATCGAAATGGGTTCTCGATCCGAACGCCGCCGACGGTCTGCCCGTCCTGGAGATCCTCGGTCACGAGCAGCGTCGCACCCGACCGGATCGCCGCCTCGACGATGAGCGCATCCCAGAATGAGAGCTGATGATCCTCTTCGAGCCGGGAGGCCAGGAGGATCAGCGCGGGGTCCACCTGCACGAGTGGCCATGCGGCGTAGATCGAGACGAGCTCGCGCGCCTCGGCCCGCGCCATGGGTGGATCGAGCTTGCGCGTCACGACCGAGTAGCACTCCTGCAGCACCTGGGTGCTGAGACGGCCGGTTCGCCCTTCCCAGAGCTCCTCGAGGAGCGTCGCGGCGATCGGCTGGCGACGTCGCTCGGATCGATCGTGGGCGTAGACGAGCACGTTCGTATCGACGAATGTCACCTCGGCCCGTCCCATGGGGCTACCGATCGTGGATCTCGTCGCGCCGCCAGGATCGACCACCCCGGCGGACCGCGCCCCGCATCAGTACCTCCGCCCGGGCATGGGCCGACTCGTAGCGGGCGTCCTCCTCGACAAGCCTGGTGAGGTCGACCGCCACGAGCGCGCTGACCGAGGTCCCCCGCTTGGCGGCCACGATCCGCGCCCGTCGGATGACGTCTTCGTCGAGTTGGAGCGTGAGGTTCGTCCTGGCCATCGTCCGCTCTCCACAGTCTGGGGTGTGGTCCACAGTATGCCACAGTGATGCCTGCGACTCGAAAGAGCCTCACGACCGGGCGGT
>JBBSAS010000135.1:0-5154 GCA_038252055.1 Candidatus Limnocylindrales bacterium | reverse complement strand
CGTCCCGGAGGCCTTCATCAGCCCGCAGGGCCCGCTCCCGGCGCTCAAGGGCACCTTCACCGTCCTCGCCGACGGCGGGATGGACCAGGTCGAGACGCTGCGGTGGCTGTTCACCCCGGACCCGACGATGCCCGGCGGGGGAAGCCCCGTCGACGCGATCCGGTCCGGCTTCAAGACCGAGGTCCGGCGCCGGGCGATGGAGCTCGCCCTCTAGGCCGAGGCGGGCCGAAACGGGCGGCGGACGCGGGGTCAGGCGGCGCGGGTCGTCGAGGCGTCGATGAGCGCGTCGAGGACGACGGCCGCCTCGGAGGCGATGAGCGTGGCGGCGTGCAGCGACTCCCGCGCGCTGCGGGAGAGCCGGTCGATCTCGCCCTCGACCGCCGCCACCGCTCCCGAGCCGGTGATGATCCCCCGAAGGTCCTCGACGTGCTCGTCGAGCAGGTCGGAGCGGCCGAGGAGCGACGCGACCCTGGCCCGGCCCCTCTCGTCGGCCCCGGTCAGGGTGTAGGCGAGCAGGACAGTGCGCTTGCCCTCGCGCAGGTCGTCACCGGCCGGCTTGCCGGTCGTCTCCGGGTCCCCGAACACCCCGAGCAGGTCGTCCCGCAGCTGGAACGCGTGCCCGAGGTCGAGCCCGTAGCGGGAGAGCAGCTCGAGGTCCCGCCCGGCCAGTCCGCCGGCCGCCGCCCCGATGAGCAGCGGGTGCTCGATGGTGTACTTCGCGCTCTTGTAGCGGATCACCCTGCTGGCCCGGTCGATCCGCTCCTGGGCGGGCAGGTCGTCCCAGGGGCGGGCCGACTCGACGACGTCGAGGAACTGCCCCGCCATGAGCTGGGTGCGCATCCGGTCGAACAGCGACCGGGCCCGGCCGAGCTCCTCGGCGGGCAGGCCGCACGTCGAGTACAGCTCCTCCGTCCAGTTCAGGCAGAGGTTCCCCGCGAGGATCGCCCCGGCCAGGCCGAACCGGTCTGCGTCGCCGGTCCAGCCACGTCCGGTGTGGTGCAGGGCGAGCGCGCGGTGGGCGGCCGGCATGCCGCGCCTGGTGTCGCTGTCATCCATGACGTCGTCGTGGATGAGGGCGGCCGCCTGGAAGAACTCCATGGCGGTGGCCAGCCGGATGACCTCCGGCGAGTCGGGCCGGCCCGCGGCCCGGTAGCCCCAGTACAGGAACGCCGCCCGCAGCCGCTTCCCGCCGCTGAGCAGCGAGCCGATCGCCTCGAGGAGGTCGCCGACGTCCGGACCGATCTCGGCGAGGACCTCGGCCTGGGCGCGCAGCTCGTCGTCGATGCACGCCTGGACCCGGACGCGCAGGTCGGCGGTGTCGAGCGGGTCGGCCACGGGGCCCCTCCTGGGCGTGCAGGTGACGCACCGGCGTGAGTCTCACGATGTGCGGCCACGAGCCTACGGCCTGGATGGACGGGTAGCCTCACCGCATGGCGACCATCCCCGGCCTGCTGCGTGGCCAGCACCCGTCGGTGAGCTTCGAGTTCTTCCCGCCCAAGGACGACGCGGGCGAGGCGGCGCTCTGGGAGGCCATCCGGCGCCTGGAGCGGGTGCGCCCGCACTTCGTCTCGGTGACCTACGGCGCCGGCGGCACCACCCAGGACCGGACCATCCGGGTCACCGAGCGGATCGCCACCCAGACCTCGCTCACCCCGCTGGCCCACCTCACCTGCGTCAACGCGTCCGTGGCCGACCTGCGTCGGGTCGTGGGGGCGTATGCCGCGTCCGGCATCCACAACATCCTCGCCCTGCGCGGGGACCCGCCCGGCAACGTCCGCGGGGCCTGGGTGGCCCACCCCGAGGGCCTGGACCATGCCGAGGACCTGGTCCGGCTGATCCGTGGCCTCGGCGACTTCACCATCGGCGTGGCGGCCTTCCCCGACGTCCATCCGGACAGCCCCTCGCTCGAGCACGACGTCGAGGTGCTCGTGCGCAAGGCCGACGCGGGAGCGAGCTTCGCCATCACCCAGATGGTCTTCGACGCCGATCGCTACCTGCGGCTGCGTGACCTCGTCGCGGCCCGGCGCGACCTGCCGATGTCCCCCGGCCTGATGCCCGTCACCAACCTGCGCCAGATCACCCGGATGTCCGAGCTGATGGGCACCCCGCTGCCCGAGGCGGTCGTGTCCCGGCTCGAGGCGGTCGGCGAGGACGCCAGGGCGGTGCGCGAGGTCGGGGTGCAGGTCGCCACCGAGCTCGCCCAGCGGCTGCTCGCCGAGGGCGCGCCGGGCCTTCACTTCATCACGATGAACCGCTCGACGGCCACCCTCGAGGTCTACGAGAACCTCGGCCTCCCGGTGGCGTCCACCCTGTAGCCGGGCCTAGCCGACCTCCATCGGCTCCCCGCCGGTGATCCGGAGCAGCTCGGCGTACGAGGTCTGGAAGACCGCGTGGCTGTGCCCGGCGGCGGCCCACACCACCGCGTGGCGGTCGAGGGCGACGTCGACGAGGGTGCGGATGGGGTGCAGGTGCCCCACGGGGGCGACGCCGCCGATGGCGAAGCCGGTGGCCTCCCGCACCGCCTCGGGCGCGGCCCGACCGATCCGGGACAGCCCGGCCAGGGTGGCGACCCGGTCGAGGTCGACGCGGTGGCCGCCCGAGGCCAGGACGAGCAGGGGAGCGGTCGTGCCGTCCAGGTCGGTCGCCGCGAAGACGAGGGAGTTGGCGATCTCGGCCGGGGTGACGCCGAGCGCGTCGGCGGCGGCCTGTGCGGTGCGGACCGCGTCCGGCAGGAAGCGCACCGTCGGTGTGACACCTGCCTGCTCGAGCGCGTCGAGGACCCTGGCGACGGCGGGGTGGCCGCGCAGGTCCCGGCCCTCGCCGAAGGCCGTCTCCGGGGTGCTCATGGGCGAATCCTAACCGTGCGGGAGGGGCCACCGGAGCGAGCGCGGGGTGGTCTCCGGCGGGGCCGGGCGGGGCTTGACGGGGCTCGCTCGGGGCGGTGTACAGTCGAGACTTCTTCGAACAGATGTTCGAAACGATGTCGCCTTCGGGAAGGAGCCGCCGCCGTGGTCCGCAGGTACGACGAGCCGGTCGAGGTCAGCGTCGGAGTGGGCGTCGGAGCCGGGGTCGAGGTCGGAGCCGGCGTCGAGGCGCCTGCCCTCTCGGTGCTGCCGGCCCCGCAGGCGTTCCGGTGGCGCGGCCGGCGCTACCGGGTCCGGGTCGTCCAGGCCCACTGGCGCGAGCGGCGGGCGTGGTGGCGCGACGTCGGCGAGGTCGATGGGCCGGGCCCGGACGAGGATGGCACGGCGGGCCCGGGTCCGGCCACCGAACGGGTGGTGTGGCGGGTCGAGGCGAGCGCCGGGACGGCGGCGGGGTCCACGTGGGGCGTGTTCGAGCTGGGGTCGGACGCCGGCTCCGGAGCGGACCCTGGACCGGGCTCGTGGCTGCTGCTGCGGGCCCAGGACTGAGGGGCCGCCGTGAGCCACGCCGCCGGGGTCCTCGACCTGCTCGACCGTTCCCGGGTCTCCCTGCTTCAGGCGTATGCCGCCCAGGGGGTCGCCGAGCGCTACCTCGCGGCTCAGCTCGCGGCGCTGCGGGCGGCGGCGGCCCTGCTCGCCGCCCCGTCCCACGCCCGCCCGCCCCACCGGCGTCCGGCGTCCGGGCCGCGCAACATCTGGGAGCTCACCGCCGTCGCCCACCCCGACCTGGCCGAGTGGGCCGGCTACTTCGCCCACTCGACCCGCCACCGCGCCGACGTCGAGCAGGGTCGACGCCGGGTCGCGAGCCGGGAGGCCGACGACCTGCTCCGGTCGGCCGAGGCCTTCCTCGACCTCGTGGCGTCCCGGCTCGGGCTGCCGTCCCGCCCGGCCGACGCCCCCGAGCTGCTCATCCCTGCCCACGGTGGCGCCGGGCCGGCGTGAGCGGCCGCGCGATGGCAGCCGGGCCGGACGAGGGGTTCGTCCACCTCCACGTCGCATCGGGCTTCTCGATGCGCTACGGCGCTTCCACCCCCGAGACGCTCGTCGCGCGGGCCGCCCAGCACGGCCAGCCCGCGCTCGCCCTCACCGACCGCGACGGGCTCTACGGCGCGATCCGGTTCGCCACGGCGGCGGCCCGGGCCGGGATCGCCCCGGTGCTCGGTGTCGACCTCGCCGTCGGCCTGCCCCCCGACCGGCCCGGGTCGCCTCCGGCCCGCCGGGCCCGTACCCCCGTGCGCGGTGGCGCGGTCGTGGACCCCCGGCTGCCCCGGGTGGTCGTCCTCGCCCGTGGTGGGGGGGCGGGGGTCCCCCACGGCCGGGGCTGGGCGGCCCTGGTCCGGCTGGTCACCGCCACCCACCAGCACGGCGAGCGGGGGACCCCGGTGAGCACCCCCGAGCTGCTCGCCCGCTGGTGTCGGGGAGGTTCGGCGCAGCCGGCACACCCGGGGGAGCCGAGCAGGCTGCTCGTCCTCCTCGGCCCCGACTCCGACGTCGGACGGGCCCTGCTAGCCCGGCGCCGCGACCTCGCCCGGGCCCGGCTACGGGCCTGGCAGGCACTGCTGCCCCGCGACGGGCTCGCCGTCGAGGTCGTCGATCACGGCGGTCCCGAGGGCACCTCGGGCTCGTGCGGTCACGCCGCGCTCCTGCTCGGGCTCGCCGACGAGGCCGGGGTCCCCGCGGTGCTCACCGCGGCGGTCCGCCACGCCGACCCCGGCGATGTGCGCACCGTCGACGTCCTCGACGCGGCTCGCCGGCTGGTGGTCCTGGACTCGCGTCATCTCGACCGGGTCACCGGTGCCGGCCACCTCGCCGGCACGGCGGCGATGGCCGGCGTCGCCGCCGAGGTCACCGCAGACTCCGACCGGGCCCGGCGGCTGCTCGCGAGCACCATCACGGTCGCGGCGCAGTGCGTCCAGGACGGTCGACGCGACCTCGGCATCGGCTCGGTCCACCTGCCCGAGGCGGCGATCCTCGGCATCCCCGACGGCACCGACCCCCAGGCCGTCCTCGCCCAGCGCTGCCGGGCGGCGGTCGGGACGCGGTATGCCGCGGCCGGGGAGCGGGAGCGGCATACCGTCCTCGCCCGGCTCGACGAGGAGCTGGCCGTCGTCGCCGAGCTCGGCTACCCGACCTACTTCCTCGCCGTCGCCGCGGTCGTCGACCTCATCCGCGAGCGGGGGGTGCGGGTGGCGGCCCGCGGCTCGGGGGCGGGCTCGCTCGTCAACTACCTGCT
>JBBSAS010000134.1:0-5171 GCA_038252055.1 Candidatus Limnocylindrales bacterium | reverse complement strand
CGCCGATCGGGCCGACCTCGGTGCCGAATCTCATTGTCTCGCCTCCTCGTCCTGGCCGGTCACTGGGCGTTCCTGGAGCGCCGCCCAGACCCGTTCCGGGGTGAGCGGCAGCTCGTGGATCACCGCGCCGGTCGCCTCGCGGACGGCGGCGGCGACGGCGGGGGCAACGCAGAGCAGCGCTCCCTCGCTCATCCCCTTCGCCCCGTAGGGACCCGGGCCATCCTCGTTCTCCACGATCGCGCTCCGCAGCTCGAAGGGAAGATCCATGCTCGTCGGGATCCGGTAGTCGATCGCCCCGGCGTTCCGGATCCGACCGTGGTCGTCGTAGATGTAGTGCTCCATGAGCGTGTGGCCGAGGCCCTGAATCGCGGCGCCCTCGTCCTGCATCGCAACCTGGAGAGGGTTCAGGGCCTTGCCGACGTCGGACACGGTGACGTGGCGGAAGATCGTGATGTCGCCGGTCGCCTCGTCCACCGCGGCCTCGATGGCGGTGCAGTTGAACTCGAAGAAGGCTGCCGTGCCCTGGAGCGGGTGGCTGGGCTCGGCGTCCTTGCGGGACATCCCGTTGCCGATCAGTTCGCCGCCCATCCGGCCAAGCCCCGGCTTGAGGATGTCGATGATCGGGACCTCCCCGTCGGGCAGGCGCACGGTTCCCTGCTCGACCGTGATCGCGCTCTCGTCGATCCCGTGGAGGCGCGCCGCCATCGCCCGCACCTGGTCCTGGACGTCCCGGCAGGCCCGCAGGATCGCGTTCCCCATGAGGACCGTCGAGCGGCTGGCCGACGTCTGCTGGTCGTACGGAACGACCGCCGTGTCGCCGGAGATCACGGTGATCCGCTCGAGCGGGACACCCAGCTCGGTGGCCGCGATCTGGGCGAAGATCGTGCGGGCGCCCTGGCCCATGTCCGACGTCCCGGCGAAGACGAGAACCGACCCGTCGGAGAGGAGGCGCACCGTCGAGTACGAGAGGCCGGTCGTCGGCCCCGACTTGAAGCCGAGGGCGATCCCGCGACCCCGGCCGGGCGGCAGGGGGCTCCCCCACTCGATCAGCTCGGCTGCCGTGCGGACCGTCTGCTGCCAATCGCCGTCGCAATGGGTGTCCACCGGGTTGAGGGCGTCGCCGCGGCCGGCGACGTTGCGCAGGCGGATCTCGAGGCGGTCGATCCCGAGTGTCCGGGCACCCTCATCGAGGTTCGACTCGACCGCCCAGTTGACCTGGGGGTTGCCGAAGCCCCGGAACGCCGTCGCCGGCGTCGTGTGGGAGAGGACGCTCCGCGCGAGGATCCGGACATTCGGCACGCGGTACGGGCCCGCGGCCGGATAGCTGCCCTTGGCGACCACCCGGTCGGCGATGTCCGCGTACGCACCGATCAGGTAGTCGGCCTTCACGTCCTGGAAGACGAGCGTGCCATCGGCGCGGAGCCCGGTCCGCACGTGGACGTCCGCGCAGGTCCGCCGGACCTGCTGGAATGTCTGCTCCAGGCTGAGGATGAGTCGGCACGGCCGCCCGGTCCGGAGGGCCATGAAGGCGATGAGCGGCTCGAGCTTCGTGTGCTGCTTGCCCCCGAACCCGCCGCCGGGATCCGGGGCGTAGACGCGGACCTTGCTGAGCGGCATCTGCAGGACGCTGGCGACGATCCGCTGGAGCCAGTTGGGGTGCTGGATCGAGCTCCAGATCGCGATCCCGTCGCCGTCGGGCGCGGCCATGAAGGCGTGCGGCTCGATCGCGAAGTGGGTGACGATCGGGAACGTGTAGCGACCCTCGACGATGAGGTCGGCATCGGCGGCGTCCACGTCGCCCCAGCCGAAGCGGTGCTCGCGGAGGACGTTCGTCCGGGCCAGGGGATCGTCGGGGCGGAGGCTGGGATCCTCGACGAGCTCGGCGTCCGGGTCGAGGGCGGCCGCGATCGTGACGATCGCCGGGAGCTCCTCGTACTCCACGCGGACGAGCCGGGCCGCCTCCTCGGCCGCGTCCTTCGTGTCGGCCGCGACCGCCGCCACGGGCTCCCCGTGGTACTTCGTCTCGCCGACCGCGATGACGGGCCGGTCGATGAACTGGGGGCCGAACCGCGGGACCGGCTGGGGGAGGTCGGCCGCCGTCATGACGAGGCGGACACCGGGCACCTGCTCCGCGGCCGAGGTGTCGATCGAGATGATCCGGGCATGCCCGCAGTCGAGCGTGACGAGGCGAACCTCGAGCGCATCCGCGAGCCGGATATCCGCCACGTACTGCTGGGCGCCGGTGACGCGGTCGATCCCGCCGACGCGGTTGGGGGAGCTTCCGACGCGCTCGACGGTCATCGGTCATCCCCCTCGGCAACCGCGAGGACGGCCTCGGTGATCTGCTCGTAGCAGGCGCAGCGGCAGAGGTTCCCGGCCAGGCCCTCCTGGATCTCGGGGACCGCGGGGTGGGCGTTCTCGGCGAGGAGGGCCTGCGCCGCGACGAGCTGGCCCGGGGTGCAGAAGCCGCACTGGACGGCGCCCTTGTCGAGGAAGGCCTGCTGGAGCGCGCTGAGACGGCCCTCGGGGCCGAGCCCTTCGACCGTGGTGATCTCGGCCCCGTCGGCCTCGACCGCGAGGACGAGGCAGGAGTCGACGATCCGGCCGTCCAGGAGGACGGTGCAGGCGCCGCACTCCCCGACGAGGCAGCACTCCTTCGTGCCGGTGAGCTCGAGCTCGTCGCGCAGGACGTCGAGGAGCGAATGGTGCGCGGCGACCTCGAGCGCTCGCCGGCGTCCGTTCACCGTGATCTCGATGGGAACCGTCGCGATCATCTCCGTCATTCCCCCTTCTCCAGGCGCTCGATCGCGGTGGCCAGCGCCCGCCGCCCCAGGACTCGCAGCATCGCCAGCCGGTAGGCCGGGCTCGCGCGCATCGAGCGGGGCGAGGGGCTGGCCTCGGCGAAGATCGCCTCGAGGATCGCCGTCTTCGCCTCCGCCGGCGCGGCCGGGTCCGCGAGAACCCCGCTCTCGTCGACCTGCATGATCGGCCGGGGCCCCACGCTCCCGTAGGCGAGCCGGGTCGTCCCGGCCTCGTCCACGCCGCAGCAGAGCGTCACCGAGGCAAGGTCGTGGCCGCGGCGCCGGGTCCGGCGGACGTGGGCAGCGCCCATCCGGCGGGCGGGGATCGGCAGCTCGATCGCCGCCACGAGCTCCGCCCGGGCGAGCGTGGTGACGCCGGAGCGGACGAAGAACTCGCCCAGCGGAATGCGCCGGGTCCCGCCCGGTCCCTCGGCAACGACGGTCGCGTCGTAGACGAGGAGCGCGGGCGCGGTGTCGGCCGCCGGCGACGCGTTGCAGACGTTGCCGGCAAGCGTCGCCCGGTTGCGGATCTGCACCGAGCCGACCACGGCGGCCGCCTCGGCGAGAGCCGGGAAGTGGCGGGCCACGACGCTGCTGGCGGCGATGTCCGTCATCACCGTCGTCGCGCTGATGACGACCCGGTCGCCGTCTTCGCGGATCGCCGGCGCGAGCTCGGCGATCCGCTTGAGGTCGACCACGACGGCGGGGCTCAGGCTCCCGTCACGGAGCCGGATGATCAGGTCGGTGCCCCCGGCGAGGATGCGGGCGTCCGGACCGTGGCCCTCGAGAAGGGCCACCGCCTCGGCCAGCGTGGCCGGCCGAGCGTAGGCAAAGGTATGCATCGTTCGGACGCCCCCTTTCGTCGCTAGAGGATCCGGTCGACTTCGTCGAGGAGGACCTGGGGTGTGGCCGCCCGGATGAAGTAGAACGGCCGCTCGCAGAACCGAGCCACGAAGTCGGCCCGCTTCTGCCGGAGCGCGTCATTGTCGACCAGCGGCATGACGTGTCCGGGGGCGAGCAGCTCGTTCGTCAGGAAGTAGTTCTGGAGCGAGTGAAGGAACTGGAACTGGCGCTCGAACGGGATCAGCTCGTTCGTCGCCGGGTCGAAGTTGCCGTCGATCGCGGGGACGATGACGAGGTCGATGTTCGGGGTTCCCTCGTACATCCCCCAGTTCGGCATTTCGCCCCAGAACTTCTCCACACCCTTGTTCGGCGCGGCCTTGTCGGAGCGCTCGGTGCCCTCGGTCCGCTTGCGCAGGAAGGTGTCCACGGAGCCCATGGAGGCGAGCCCGTCCTCGTCGATGACCGTGGTCTCGGACGCGACCTGGAGGGCGCCCCGGACTCCGGCCTCGATGAGCCCCATGCTCTTGCCGTGGTTCGACTCGCCGCCGAGGAAGAGCAGCGTCTTCCCCCGGTAGTTCACCGCGGCACTGTGCGACGGGTGGAGGCCGACCGCCTCCATGCGGAGCGCGAGGACGGCGACGATCACCTTCTGGATCGGCCCGGCGGGCCAGGGGCCCGTGAAGCGCATCGTCTGCCCGTCGTAGGCGATCGCCTTCTCGCCGTCCTGGTCCCAGACGATGTCCGGCTCCGCGAGCGTCACCTGCGGCGAGATCGTGACGTCGGCGAGGCGGTAGTTGAGGAACGTCAGGTCCTCGAGGACGTGCTCGCGCGGCTGGTCGCCGCGGACGTCCACGCGAAGGCGGGCCGGACCCGCCGAGAACTCCTCGGTCAGTTGCAGGGTGGTGCTCATGCTGTCCTTTCGCTGGGCTGGGGGCTCGGGGATGGGCGACGCGTCGCGGCCCGGCTGGCCGGCGCCCGCCTGGGGCGCGGCATACCCGGCGAAGACTGATTCTGATCCTCTTCTGTCCACAGCGCAGCGAGCATCGACCGTGCGTCGGCGAAGTGGCGATGGATCGCGACCGCGGTCCGCTCGGGATCGCGTCCGCGGAGGGCATCCAGGACGGGCACGTGGAGCTCGGCGATCCGGGTCCGGTCCGCCCCGGGGACGACCATCGTGATGTAGGTCCGCGAGAACGGCTCCAACTGGTCCCAGACGCGCTTGAGCGTCCGGTTGCCGGAGATCTCGATGAGGCGGCCGTGGAAGCTCGCGTCGGCGGTTGCCTCGGCGTGGATGTCGCCCTCCGCGGCGGCCTGGCGCATGAGGTCGACGTAGGACTGGAGCTCCTCGAGGTCCGCGTCCGTCAGGAGGGGCGCCGCCAGGCGCACCCCCAGCGCTTCGAGCTCGCTGCGGACGGCATACGCCTCCAGCAGCTCGCCCGTTGACGGACGACGGACGCGGGCCCCGCGGAACGCGTGGATCTCCACCACCCCGAGGGCCTCGAGGTCGCGCAGCGCCTCCCGGACCGG
>JBBSAS010000133.1:0-5200 GCA_038252055.1 Candidatus Limnocylindrales bacterium | reverse complement strand
CGACGTCCGACGAGGCGGCCAGGCGGGCCACGCCGTCGCGCACGAGGTAGCTGCCGGTCCGGCCGGCGGGCAGGGCGACGGCGACCGGGACGTCGGCGGGAACGACGCCGGCCGACCGGGCGGCGGCCTCGAGGGCGCGTCCCGTCGGGATCCCCACGAGCGGCACGCCGGCCGCCCGCGCGAGGCCCCGGGCGGTGGCAAGACCGACCCGCAGGCCGGTGTAGCCGCCCGGACCCGTGCCGACGACGATGCCGCCGAGGGAGCACGTCGCGGGACGGCCGATCCCGGCTCGCTCGAGGAGACTCGCGATCCGGGCCAGGAGCTCCTCGGCATGTCGGTGGCCGGCGTCCCAGCGCTCCTCGGCGAGGAGAGCCCCGTCGGGGGACCCGACGGCAACGATCGCGTGCCGGGTGGCGGTCTCGATCGCGAGGACCGGGCGGCTCGCCGGACCGACCACCGGACCGGTCACCGGACCCTTCACCGGACCGCCTCGAGCAGCCGGGCGTGGCGGGCGTCGGTGGCCCGCAGGTCGAGCGACCGGGGCTCGTCTCCGGCGCCGTCGATCCGGATCTCGAGGCGTCCGGCCGGGAGTGCCGGCCCGAGCCGCTCCGCCCATTCGATGACGGTCACACCGTCGGCCGACCGATCGTCGAGGATCCCCGCCGCGAGGGCGTCCGCGGCTCCGCCGAGGCGGTAGCAGTCGACGTGGAAGAGCGGGAGGCGCCCGAGGTGCTCGGCGACGATGATGAAGGTCGGCGACGCGATCGGTCCAGCGATCCCGAGGCCGCGGGCGAGGCCGCGGGCGAGCTCCGTCTTGCCGGCCCCGAGCGGGCCGACGAGCGCCACGACGTCGCCGGCCTCGACGAGCGCCCCGAGCGCAGCCCCGAGGGAGCGCGTGGCGGCTGCGGACGGGCTGGTCCACCGGGTGGAGGCAGTCGGCGTGATCACCCGCTGAGCCTACCCGAAGCACCGCCCGGCGAGGGGCTCGCCCGCGTGCCGCGCGGCGGCCGGGTCAGGCGAACCGCTCGAGGTCGCCGAGGGGCAGGACGACCGTCCGGCCGTCGTCGAGGACGAGCCGCACGGTCTCGATGGCGATCCCGCCGGCGACCCGCCGTGGCCCGGCGAGGCCGACGAACCGTCCCTCGTGGCCCGCCTCCCGCCCGCCGCGCACGCGGACGCGGTCCGGCTGGGGCGACGGGACGACGTCCGCCGAGACGCCCGCGACGCACATCGGCGAGGAGCCTCCGACGAGACCCACGTCGACGCCGGCGAGCGCCGCGAAGAGGTCGTGGACCGGACCGGCCAGCGCCCGACGCAGGTACCCGTCGAGGACGAGCACCGGGAACGGGGCAAGCCGGTGGAGGCCGGCCCGCTGGCGGGCGTCGGAGGCGACGACGTCGCGCCGATCCCGGTCGGAAAACGCGGGGACGATCGCGCCGGCGATCCCCATCGCCCGGGCCCGGGTGAGGGCCTCCGCGTCCACGCGACCGGGGAAGACGACGACGTTGCCGGCGTGCGCGACGTCGAGGAGCGTCCGGCCGTCCGCATCGCCGGGGAGGAGGGCGAGGCGGCCGTGGCCCGGGTCGCCGAGGAGCGCGGACCCGGGGATCCCGATCCCCTCGAGCTGGAGGACGATCTCGACGCCCGGGTGGATCTCCACGACGGCGCCGGCTGCCGGCGCCGCGACGAGGTCCGGGTGCGGCCCCGCCACGATCCTGCGGCGGCCCTCGTGCTCGAAGAGGAGCTCGCCGGCGGGGGACGTGCGGCGGCGGCGCGGGGTCGCCGGGACCCACGCGCCGGGCCGTGGCGGCACCCCCCGCTCATCGGACACCGCATCCACGAGGTGCGGGTCGCGGACCCGCTCCGCGAGCAGGTCCCCGGGCGCGACGATCGCTCCGACGGCGGTGGCCACCCGGTCACCGGGGAGGAGGGGCACCACGACCCGCGGCCGCTCGACGATCAGCGGCCGGGCCACGACGAAGCTCACGACGTCCTCCGGTCGCATCGTCGCGCTCACGCGTCGTGCTCCGGCCACAAGGCGCGCTCCCAGCGGGCGAGGAGCTCACGGCGCTCGTCGGATCGATCGGGAAGGCGAAGCGGCACGTCGCGGAGGTCCACCACCAGCCCGGCCAGGCCTCCCGTCGTCGCGAGCGCGAACCGGCGGCCGCGGACTCCGAGGTCGGCCGCGGACCGGAAGCTGAGCTCGGCGACCCCCTCGCGACCCGGCGGCAGGTCCACGAGCGAGAGCGTGCCACCGGCGAGGTCCATCTCCACCGGCTCATCCCCGGCAAGCAGGCGGAGGTGACCCGCCGCGCGCCCGCCGCGGACGCCACGGGGCACGACGAGCGTCCCGAGCGGGACGAGCCCATCACGCAGGAGGTCACGCGTGAGCCGCGAGCGCTCCTCCGGGTCGCGGACCGTGCCGAGGGGGCCGAGGAGGCGGGCCGCGTCCAGGGCGATCTGGAGCACGCCCGGGCGCCGAACTGCATCGGCGACGACGTGGAGTGCGGCGGGCGCCGGGATCGCCGACCAGGCACCGCCCGCGAGCACGAGGAGGTCCGGCGCCGGACCTCCGAGCTCGGCGTCGGTGGCCTCCACGAGCCGTTGCGTCGCGACCCGGAGTGCCGCCGCCCGGAGAATGGCGCCCTCGCCCTCGAGGTCGGCCCACGGTGCCAGGCGGATCTCGGCGAGCCGGTCGCGGAGACGGGCCCGGTCGACGGGCGCGGTGGCCCACCCATCGAGGCGATCGAGGCTCGCGTCGTCGGAGACGAGCCCGAGCGCCGCGGCCGGCGCTTCGGCCGATCCCACGCGGGCCGGGCCGCCCGCGGCATCCGGCGCGGCCCGCACGCGCAGGGCCCCGCCCATGCCGATCTCGAGCAGCTCCACCCGGAGGCCCAGCAGGCCGGCGAGCGTTCCGGCCGCCGCAACGAGCCCGCGGCGGGTGTCGGTCGGGCCGGCGCGAAGCGCGGCCAGCCCTGACCGCAGGTCATCACCGCCCTCGTCGCGCGGTCTCGGGACGCCGATGATGCGCGCCTCGGGGACGAAGGCGGCCTCCCGGCCCGCGGCCGCCCCGGCGAGCACCACGACGAGGTTCGGGCGCCGCTCCACGACGGCCGCGGCGAGCGCCACCAGCTCGCCGGCGAACTCCCGCTCCCCCGACGCCGCGGGGTCGAGCGTGCCGACGACGAGGGCCGTCACCTCCGCGCCCGTCGCGAGCCGGGTGGCGACGAGGGGGTCGCTCGCCTCGGCGCTCGCGCCGAGGGTCAGCCAGCCGGCGGCGGCCGCTTCCGTCTCGAGGGCGAGACGCGTCGCCTCGGTGGCGGCGAGGATGACCGCCACGGGGGCCGGGCCGCTCGCGCTCTCGAGGCGCGGGGGCTGGCCGGTGCGACGGTCGAGGCCGACCTGTGCCGCGAGCTCGGGGTCTGCGTGTTGAACCCGGTCGACGAGGAGGGCGGAGACGATCCCCGGGTCGCCGCCCGCAGGCAGCGCCGTCGCCGCGAGCAGCCGCCAGGCGCCCTCCACGCGACCCACGAGCGTGGCGGCGCAGGTCGCCGTTCCCTGGTCCATCGCCACGAAGGTGCGATCCCGTCCGCCCGGCCCGAACCCCACCGTGATCGGGGGCCGGATCGCCCCCGCCCCGCCGATCACGCGTCCCAGCTCAGGTCCTCATCGAGCTCCTCGAGCCGGTCGATGAGCTGCTCGATCCCGATCTCGTCGGCAAGGATCGCGGTGGCCGGGGCATGGCCGCCGCCGAACACCCGCCGCAGGACGGGGTCGAAGAACGTCATGGCGCTCCCCGGCAGCTCTCCGTCGGGCATGCTCGCCTGGAGGAAGAGGAGAGCCGGCCGCGTCATCCCGTGGAGGAGGATCTCGCGGGCGACCTCCTCCACGGCCTCGGCGCGCTCCTCGGGCGTGTGGAGGCCCCCGTTCGGCGCCGTCATCGGACTGACCCTGCCGGCGCGGACGGGACGACCGGCGCGGGCGGGACGACCGGCGCGGACGGGACGACCGGCGCGGACGGGACGACCGGCGCCGCGAGCGCGGCCCGGAAGGCCTCGTAGGCGGCCGCGCCACGGAGCGCGAACGTGATGCCGACCAGCTGCGGGGCCCGGGCGAGCTCGTCGCGCACCGCGGCTACGGTGATCGAGGCCGCCTCGTCGAGCGGGAAGCCGCCGACTCCCGTCCCGAGCGCCGGGATCGCGAGCGATTCGACGCCGAGCTCGCGGGCGCGGCGGAGGGCGCTCCGCACGGCCCGATCGATCGTCAGTGCGCTCGTCCGCCGCTGGTGATCGAGCGAGACGGCGTGGATCACCCAGCGAGCGGCCAGCGAGCCCGCCTCGGTGACGATCGCGTCGCCGAGCGGAACCGGGGCCTGGCGGATTGCAGCGAACTCGATCGCCTCGCCTCCCCGCCGCTTGATCGCGCCCGCGACGCCCGTCGACATCCAGAGGGTGACGTTCGCGGGGCTCACGATCGCGTCGACCTCGAGGTCGCAGATGTCGCCGTTCCAGAGGGAGAGCTGCGCCATGACCCTCGATCCTCCGTGAGCGTGCGGATTCCGACCGTCAGCGCGCGCGCAGTGTACACCCGGGTCAGGCGCCGGGACATCGTCGCGATCACCTCCCAGCTGATCGAGCCGCGGGCTTCCGCGACCTCCCCGGCGGTGATTGCCTCGGGCTCCTGCGTGCCGAGGAGGACGAACTCGTCGTCGGGCGTCACCGGCGAGCCCGGGACGTCGGTGACGTCGGCCATCACGGCGTCCATCGCCACCGTCCCGACGAGGTGGACCCGAAAGCCCCGGACGAGCGCCGTCGACCGGTTGGAGAGGGCCCGCGACCAGCCGTCGGCATATCCGACGGGCAGCGTCGCGATCCGGCTCGGGCGCTCGGTGACGAACGAGGGACCGTAGCTGATCCCGGTCCCCGCGGGGAGGTCCGCGACGCGGACCGGGCGAGCGTGGAGCGAGAGGACCGGCTCGAGACGGGCCCGGACGGGTCCGCGGGGCGCCATGTCGCGGGCGTCCTCCGGGACCATCCCGTAGGCGGCGAGGCCCACCCGGAGTCCGTCGAAGAGCGGCTGGCGACCGGCGACGAGGCGTTCCACGTCGCGGAGCCCGCCCGACGCGAGGAGATGGCGGTGGGGAATCTCGATCCCCTCCTCCCGCAGTGCCGCGAGGATCGCCTCGAAGGCGACGACCTGG
>JBBSAS010000132.1:0-5244 GCA_038252055.1 Candidatus Limnocylindrales bacterium | reverse complement strand
TTCGACCCCGCGTCGATCGACCTCTCGGTGGACCTCGGGCGCGGGCTCCGGCTCGCCAACCCGATCCTCGTCGCTTCGGGAACCTTCGGGTATGGCGTCGAGTACGCGGAGGTCGTGGACGTCCAGCGGATCGGCGCGATCTGCTGCAAGGGGACCACCCTCCGGCCGCGGACCGGCAACCGGCCGCCGCGCGTCGCCGAGACGCCGGGCGGGATGCTGAACTCGATCGGCCTCCAGAACCCCGGCGTCGAGGCCGTACTCGAGCGATACGCGCCCCAGTGGGCCACCTGGACGGTGCCGGTGATCGTCAACGTGGCCGGCGATTCGATCGAGGACTACGTCAACGTGGTCCAGCGGCTCGACCAGGTGCCCGGCGTCGCCGGCGTCGAGCTCAACATCAGCTGCCCGAACGTCGGCAAGGGCGGGCTCCAGTTCGCGATCGACCAGGAGGCAGCGGCCGCCGTCACCCGGGCGGTGCGCCGCGCGACCGACCTGCCGCTCATCGTCAAGCTCTCCCCGAACGTCGCCGACATTCGCCCGATCGCCACGGCGATCGCCGCTGCCGGCGCCGATGCGCTCTCCGCCGTCAACACGCTCTCGGGGATGGCGCTCCGCGCCGACCGGACGGGGCCGTTCCTCGGCAACACGTACGGCGGCCTCTCCGGCCCCGCGATCAAGCCCGTGGCGCTGCGGATCGTCTACGAGGTCGCCCAGGTGGTGGAGATCCCGATCATCGCGATCGGGGGCGTCACCGGGATCGACGACGTGCTGGACTTCCTCGCCGCCGGCGCGGTCGCGGTCCAGGTCGGCACCGCGATCTTCGCCGACCCGGTCCTGCCGGTCCGGCTGGTGGACGAGCTCGGGGCGGAGTGCGCCCGGCGGGGCCTCCCCTCGTACGAACCGCTTATCGGGACGGCGCTGCCACGGCGCCCGGGTCCGGCCTCGGCGAAGGGGGTCGAGTACCGGCCGTGAGCGGCCCGCAACCGTGGGCTCCGCGCCCTCGCGTGACCGGCAGCTCGCGCCCGTGACCGCCGCGCAGGTGGTCCTCGTCTGGCTCGTCGCGATCAACGTGGCCACGGCCGCCGCATACGCGTACGACAAGCTCGCGGCGCCGCGCGGCGCCCGGCGCGTGCGTGAGCGGACGCTCTGGATCCTCTGCCTGGCCGGCGGGGTCGGTGCAGCCTGGCTCGTCTTCTTCGGGATGCGCCACAAGACGCTCCACCGCAGCTTCTGGATCGTCCAGTCGTTCGCGACGGTCCTCTGGGTGGCGATCCTGCTCTGGCTCCTCGTCGGCTGATCCCGCGCGGCCCGCGGCCCGGCCAGTAGCCGCCCCGGGGCGGTGCCGTCGCCGCAGCCATCCGTCGCCCGGCGTCGGTCTCCGTCGCTCCACGACGATCTGCCCCCGCGGAACGGCGCCGGGTGTCGGTTTCCGTCGCCCCGCGACGGTCTGCCGCGATCGCTTTCCTGTGGCGAACGTTACGCACGGGTGGGATCCGCAGCGAGCCGAATACCGTCGCCCGGCGAACGGAATGGAGGCCTCCGGCCGGGCTCTCCCTCAGGTCCGTCGTGAGGCGACGGTTTCACGCAGGTTCGGCGCTGGGCCGGCCGGGTCAACCGACAGGTCTTGCGTGGCAGGAAAGGCGGGCGGGGTACACGGTCCGCTCGGGTCCGGGGGGGGCGCCCCGCCCGATCCGGCAAGGACGCGGCCCTGCCCGATCGGTCCCTGTGCCGCCAAGGCGTGGGCTCCCGAGTCGGCCCGGCTCCGGAGACGCGCTGGCACCATAGACTGCACCCATGACGACGATCCGACCCGTTCTCGAGATGGCCGCCCGGGCAGCAGTGGCCGAGCGTACCGAGGCGCTCTTCCGCCGGGCCGGCGCGCTGAAGGACGGTCACTTCCTTCTGAAGTCAGGCCGCCACAGCGAACGCTACCTGGAGAAGTTCCTGCTCCTCCAGGACCCGGCCGTCACCAGCGAGCTCTGCGCGTTCTGGGCGGCGGCCGCACGGGGCACGGATGGCCGCCCCTTCGTGGACGTGGTCGCGGGACCGACGACCGGCGGGATCGTCCTGACCTTCGAGACCGCCCGCCAGCTCGGGGTGCGGGGGATCTTCGCCGAGGAGGTCCGCAACCTGGACGGCACGACCCGCCGGGAGTTTCGGCGCGGCTTCCGGATCGAGCCGGGGGAGCGCATCCTGCTCGTCGATGACATCCTCACGACCGGCGGGTCGCTCCTGGCCATGCTTCCCCCCGTCGAGGCGGCTGGCGGCGAGATCGTCGGCTGCTTCGTGATGGCGGACCGATCCGGCGGCACGGCCGTGCTCGCCTCACCGGCGACCGGGCGTCGATACCCGGTCCAGGGGCTCTGGCAGCTGGAGATCGAGACGTTCGAGCCCGGCCCGGGGACGTGTCCCCGCTGCGCCGACGGCACGCCGCTCCACGCGCCCGGGAGCACGGGGACGGGCACCGCCTGAGCCGCCGGCGCGCTCACGGCGACGGCGTGCGCGGGCCTGGACCGCCTCGGGGTGATGGCCTCTGGAACGGGCCGCGCCCGCTGCCGCGACCGGGCCCCCGCCGCGCCCGCTGCCGCGACCGGGCCGTTACGGGGTCTTCGGCGCCTTCGGCTTCTTCGGCTTCGGTGGTCGCTTGGGGGTCTTGTCGCCCATGGGGTACACCTCCTGCCCGGAGTATGCCGTCCCGCGCGTTCGACTGCGCGCCGCCCCGGCGACCGGGGGTCGCGCGACGGCGATCGACGCCGGCACACCCCTGCCCGCCCCTACGCGACGAGCAGTCGGTCCCGTCCGGCAGCCTTCGCCTCGTACAGGGCGGCGTCGGCCTGCGCCACCAGCTGCTCCGGCGAGGTGATGCCGCTGTCGCGGTAGATGGTGCCTCCCAGGCTCACGGTGACGCCGACCTGCTGCTCACCCTCCGCGACCGACGTCTCGGCGATCGCCCGACGGATCCGCTCGCCGATCTGGACCACGTCCTCCCGACCGGCGCCCGGGAGCAGAACCATGAACTCTTCGCCCCCGTAGCGGACGAGCACGTCTCCCTCGCGGATGACCCGTCGGCAGGCTCGGGCCACGGCCCGCAGGACCCGGTCGCCGACGAGGTGGCCGTACACGTCGTTGACGGCCTTGAAGTGGTCGAGATCGATCATCAGGAGGCCGAGCGGTGCCTCCGCCCGGACGGCCCTGGAGTATTCCTCCCCCAGCCGGGCCATGCCGAATCGACGGTTGTACGCGTCGGTCAGCGGGTCCACCGCCGCGAGGCGCTCCAGCCGGTCGTGGGCAAGGGCATTGTTCACGGCGAGGCCGAGGTCGGCCCGGAACTGCTCGACGAGCGGCATCGCGTCCGCATCGAATGACGTCGTCGTGGCCAGGATGATGATGCCGAGGGGGACGCTCTTGAAAAGGACCGGGGCGACGACGATCTCGCGGGCCGGCTGGCCGACCAGCAGCGAGTCGATCACGGCCTCGGGAGCCTCCACGCGCAGGCGCTCGACGGCTCCCGTTCGAAGGGTCCGCCGGACGTGGTCGTTCGCCGCCATCTCGGCAGTCGCCCGGAGGCCGTGGGTCGCCAGCGGCTCGATCCCGTCGTCGCGGACGATGAGGATCGCCCCCGCCTCCGCGCCAGTGTGGCGCAGGAGCCCGTCGAGAGCCGCGTCGCCGAGCCCATCGAGCTCGAACTCGCTCGAGAGAACGCCGCTGAAATCGCGCATCGCCCGCTCGACCGCGTGGGTGCGGGCCAGGGTCTCGATGAGCCGATTGAAGGCGCCGGCCGCGGCTCCGACCTCGTCCTGCGAGTCGACAGCGAATGAGGCCCCGAGCGGTAGGGAAACGCGTGGGAGCACGATGCGCCGGATGCTCGGGCGAACACAGGGCGCGATGGTCCGGGTGGGTCCGGTACGGTCGGTGCGTGCGCTGCTGCGGCTCACGCTCCGAGCGGGCTCACTCCCCGACGGTCCCCGGTGCGTCGAGCTCTTCGGCGAGCTCGGGTCGCCGGCGACGGCTGACGCGCCCCTCGCGGTCGAAGACCCGCAGGAAGGCCTGGACGACCGGCCCGATTCCGAAGGCGAAGAGCACCGTCCCGATCCCGATCGTTCCGCCCAGAAGGAACCCGGCCACGAGGACGACGAGCTCGATCGCCGTCCTCGAGCGCCGGATCGACCAGCCGAAGCGATGGTGGAGCCCCGTCATGAGGCCGTCACGCGGCCCCGGCCCGAGGTCCGCCGCGAGGTAGAGGCCGCTCCCGAGTCCGATGAGGACGATGCCGCACACACTCATCCCGAGCTGCGCCAGCAGGTCGGCGGGGTGGGGGAGGAGCGGCAGGGCGAGGTTCGTCGCGACCCCGATGAGGACGATGTTGAGGAGCGTGCCGAGCCCCGGCCGCTCGCCAAGGGGCCACCAGAGAGCGAGGACGGGGATCCCGACGAGCACGCTCACCGTTCCGATCGCGAGGCCGGTGCGGCTCGCGATCCCCTGGTGGAACGCCTCCCACGGTCCCAGGCCCGCGCCCGAGGCGACCATGACCGCGATGCCGGTCCCGAACACGACGAGCCCGGCGACCAGGCCGGGCAGGCGGCGGAGGACGGTCGGGCCGACGAAGCGCGCGCGCACCGCGCGATCGTAGCGGTGCGCGTGGCACCATGCGCTCATGGACCTCACCTTCCTCGGCGCGGCCACGACGGTGACCGGCAGCCAGTTCCTGCTCGAAACCGGCCAGGCGCGGATCCTCGTGGACTGCGGCATGTTCCAGGGAGGACCGAACGAGGCGGTTCGCAACCGCGTCCCGCTCGGCTACGACCCGGCGACGCTCGATGCGATCCTCCTGACCCACGCTCATCTCGACCACTGCGGCCTTCTCCCGGTGGTCGTCCGCGCCGGCTTCCGCGGCCCGATCCGGGCGACGGCCGGCACGATCGAGCTGGCCCGCCTCGTGCTCCTCGACTCGGGCCGGCTCCAGGAGGAGTTCGCGAAGCGGGGGTCGCGCTGGGAGCGCCGCAACCCGGAGAAGGCCGCTGCCGAGGACGCCCGCGACCTGCGCCGCCTCGAGTCGGCGATCGACGAGGCGGAGGCCGGCGACCGGATCGAGGTGCAGCCGGCCCGTGATCATGTCGCGGCCGGCGATGGAGGCGACGGGACCGGCGAAGCCGGCGATGGCACGTGGGACCGCCACGCCCTGCCGGGCGCCCGGCAGGGCGCCGCCACCGCGGCCGAGCCGGCCGTGGACCTCGACGCCCCGCT
>JBBSAS010000131.1:0-5371 GCA_038252055.1 Candidatus Limnocylindrales bacterium | reverse complement strand
GCGGGCGCAGGCGCGGGAGCGTCGGCAGCGCTGGACTCCGCAGCAGAAGTCGCAGCGACGGCGTCGCCGGACGTCTCGCCGACAGCGGGCACGCCAGGCGAAGTAGTGGCCACGGACGCGGGTGCGGTCGCCGGCGCCTCGGCCCCCTCGGGCCCCTCGGCCGTCTCGATCTCGGCGATCGGCGCGTCGTTCGGCACGACGGCGCCCTCCTCGACAAGGAGCGTCGTCAGGGTGCCCGCGAAGGGCGACGGCACCTCGGCGTTCACCTTGTCGGTGATCACCTCGACGAGCGGCTCGTCCTTCTCGACACGGTCGCCGGGCTTCTTGAGCCAGCGCCCGATCGTCCCTTCGGCGACGCCCTCGCCGAGCTGCGGCATCGTGACCTTCGCCACCGGGTTCCCTCCTGCGCGGGACCGCGTCCCGTGTCGTTCTATCGATCGTGGGGGTATGGCGCTGGTTCAGGACCGCACCCGTACAACGTAGTGTCGCCGATCCGTCCACGGACGGCAGGGGACGGCAATGTGACATTTGGGACCATTGACACGGGCCATCTCTCTGGTCACGTCCCCAGCCTCCGCCACTCATAGTTTCGGGGCACCGTCTGCCCGTGGAGGGATCACGGGCCCGGGCCTGCGTGGCGCTGCACGTGCCACGCAGCCACCCCCGGCGCAGGAGGAAGGACGTGATCGACAAGGTCGATTCCAGCGTGGTCCTCTGGGGCCAGGCACTCATCTACACGCTGTACGCGGTTGCCGTGCTCGTCGTGGTGGGCGCCTTCGCCTACAAGGTCACGCGCCCGGGCGGGAACACGCGCGTCCCGACCTGGTTCTTCGCCCTGTGGGCCGGTCTCCTCGTGGTGACCGGCGTTTCCATCCACCTGACGACCGCGAACACGATCCCGTGGGTGGAGGTCGACCTCGACCGCGAGTCGTACACCGCCGACAAGTCGTTCGAGATCACCATCGCCGACCACCAGTTCCAGCTGCCGTCCGAGCAGCTGGCGATCGGCTGCGGCGACCAGGTGGAGTTCGTCGTCACGACGGACGATCTCACCTACGGCTTTGGGCTCTTCCGCCAGAACAACACGATGCTCTTCCAGATGCAGGTCGTCCCCGGCCATCGCAACGACGTTCTCTGGACGTTCGAGAAGAACGGCGTCTACACCATCCGTTCCACCGAGTACTCGGGCCCAGCGGGCCACCAGATGATCGTGCCGGACGCCGTCGTGGTAACCGGTTGCGACACGACCGACTCGTGAGCCCGGTGGAACGAGGACTACCGCGATGACCTTCGCCCGAACGCTCCTGGACGGCAACCGGGGCGCCTTCCACCCATCGACGCTCACGCCGATGCAGAAGCTCACCCTCCGCTTCGTGGTGGTGGGCCTCGTCTACTACGCCTTCGCCGTGATCGAGGGCATGATCATGCGGCTCTACGCGGTGGAGCCGTTCCCCGAGCTCATCCCGCCCGAACAGTACTTCGGCATCCTCACCGCACATCCGCTCGTCGGGATCTTCGGCTCGACTTACATGATCGTCTTCGGGGCCTTCCTCTTCCTCGTCCCGTTCCTGATGAAGAAGCCGATCTTCAGCTACCGGCTGGCGCTTGCCGCCTTCTGGCTGGTCGCGATCGGGACCTTCGTCTTCTGGTTCGACGGGTTCCTCACCCACTACGCCCCGCTCTACACGCTCTACTGGCCGCTGCCCGCTGACACGGAGCAGTTCCACCCGCTCGGTGGCGCGATCTTCATCTCCGGCATCGCCATGGTGATGGTCGGGACGCTCCTCTTCGTGGCGAACGTCTTCGCCACGATCCTCTACACGCCGGCCGGAATGGACTATCAGCCGAAGTGGCCGCTCTTCCGGTCCGCGATCGGCCTGACGGGCTTCCGCCGGATCATCCAGAAGGACAAGAGCGAGGACCTCGTTCCCCTGCCCGTCGCAGCCATCGCCCGGGGCGCCGTGGACGCGCTCCTCAACGCGGGGATCATCCTCTTCAGCGGGGTCCTGATCCTCATCTTCCTCGTCGCCGCCCTCTTCAACGTCGACCTGCGCACCACGATCGTCGACGCCCTCCTCTACAAGAACTGGTTCTGGTGGGGCCTGGACCTGATCGCGGACGGACTGGTCCTGCTCTGGGTCGCCGGTGCCTGGTACCTGATCGCGACGCTCATCACCGGCAAGCCGCTCTTCATGCAGAACGTTGCCCGGGCCGCCCTCCTCGTGGAGCTCGTCGTGAGCTGGACGGTCTGGTCGCACCACCTGCTCTCGGACCAGGCCCAGCCGGCGATGCTGAAGGTCCTCTCCGGCGAGCTGGTGACGGCATTCGAGCTCATCACCCAGGGTCTCGCCTTCTTCATCACCCTGGCGACCCTCTGGAGCGCCCGGCCCCTGAAGATGACGAACGAGCTCAAGTTCCTCCTCGGCGGCCTGACCGGGTTCGGCCTCGGGGTGGCGTCCGGCATCCTCCAGGCCGACGTGGGGCTCAACCGGATCCTCCACAACACGCAGTGGGTGATCGGGCCACACGTCCACGTGGCGATCCTCGTGGGCCTGACGATGACGCTCTACTCCGTGATCTACCTGTTGCTCCCGATCCTCACCAACGGCGCCCAGCTGTGGAGCCAGCGCCTGGCGACCTTCCACTTCTGGGCCCACCTCGTGGGCGGGATCGGGATGGGCGCGTTCATGGGCATGGCCGGCCTCCAGGGCATGCTCCGCCGAACGATCTACTACGAGGGCGAGTACCGCGTCTTCATGATCCTGGCGGGCATTTGCGGCGGGTTGATCCTCCTCGCGCTGCTCGCATTCCTGCTGAACATCGCGATGACGGTCGGCATCCGCGGCGCGATCGGCATCTTCCTGCCATCTCGGCTGTCGCCGGCCGTCCTCCTGCCGGTGGCCGAGGAGGCCGAGCGATCTGCCGGGACCTCTCCGTGCGGGCCCTCGGGCTAAACGTGATCGCGGCGAGACCGTCGACGTCCTGATCCCGGGCGAACCGCGGCGCCGCGTGAGCACGCTCCCGGTTGATGAGCCCCTGTCAGGCGTCAGGCGTGGACAACTCGGGCGCGTCCACCTCACGGAGCCGACCCTCGGCACTGGCGAAGTCCCAGGCGTCGATCTCGGGCGGCGTCAGACCGAGGTTCGTCAACGCCGTGCACACCTGGCTGCGGTGGTCCGTCCCGTGGTGAATCACCTGGGCGAGCCGGATGCCCAGCGGGGCATGGCCCTCTGAGCCATCGTCGCGGAAGCGGATGACGACGACGTCGGGGTCGAGGTCGCCGGCGAGGACCCGGGTCCAGGCCGGCCCGTTCGCCTCCATCGCCAGGCGAAGGGCGGTGAGGCCCATCGAGTCCTCATCGATCGGTTGCACCTCGCCGGCCGACAGCAGCTCCAGGTACGAGCAGTCGGCACCGACGAGGTGCCGCAGGGTCTCGAGGATCGGTCCGTAGGTGCCGGGGACGGTGTTCGCCAGTTGCTCGTCGCTGAGGCCCAGGCAGGCATCGATGAGGCGGAGCGTTGCCCAGACATGGTGGTCGAACGCGTCGGCAAGGATGGATCTGCCCATGGCGGCATGCTACCAGCGCGCGCAACGACCCTATTGGGCCTTGGCCAGGGGCAGGCCAGCGGGATCAGCAGCCCGGCGAGCCTGGGCTACCCGGCGCCGCCTCAGAAGTTGATCGAGCGACCGTCCACCGCCAGCGCAGCCTCGCCGAGGACCTCCGAGAGCGTCGGATGCGGGTGGGTGGCCGCCCCGATCTCCCACGCCGCGACCTCCAGGGTGAAGCCGAGGGAGGCTTCGCCGATGAGCTCGGTGGCGTGCGGGCCGACGACGTGGACACCGAGCGCCGCACCCGTCTCGGCATGGGCGATCACCTTCGCGAAGCCCTCGTACTCCCCGCCGATGATCGCCTTGGCGACGGCCTGGAAAGGAACCTTCCCGACCTTGACCGGCAGGCCGCGCTTCTCGCACTCCTGCTCGGTCAGGCCGATCGAGGCGATCTCCGGCCGGCAGTAGGTCGCCCGCGGCTGGGCGTCGTAGTCCATGGCGTGGACGTCCGGGTCGCCGGTGATCGTGTGGACCGCGGTCAGCCCCTCGTGCGCCGCCGTGTGGGCGAGCCAGAGCCCGCCGACGATGTCGCCGATCGCCCAGACGTGCGGCTCGGCCGTCCGCATGTGGCCATCCACGGGGATGATCCCCCGCTCCACGGTGATCCGGGTCGTCTCGAGACCGATCTCCTCGACGTTGGCGGCCCGCCCGGTCGCGACGAGGATCCAGTCGGCCGCGATCTCCTTCGCCTCGCCGCCCTCGGGGCCGACCGTCAGCCGGATCCCGTCGTCGGAGGCCGTGAGCGAGGCGGGGTCGAAGCGGGCGTTCGTCAGGACCTCCATCCCGCGCCGCTTGAAGCTCTTCTCGAGCTCGCGGCTGACGTCGCGGTCCTCGAGCGGGACGATCGCGGGGAGGTACTCGAGGAGCGTCACCTTTACCCCGTAGTCGTGGAACATCGAGGCGAACTCGGAGCCGACCGCGCCGGCCCCGACGATGATGATGCTCGACGGGAGCTCGGTCTTCCGGAGGACGTCGTCCGAGGTCAGGATCCGCACGCCGTCGGGGGTGATCCCGGGCAGGGTCTTGACCCGGCTCCCGGTAGCGACGATGACGTCGGTCGCCTGGAGGACCCGTTCGCCGCCAGCGCCCGGCGTGCCGTCCTCGCCGTGGAGGGCGACGACGACCTTGCCCGGGCCGTCGAGGCGTCCGCGCCCGGCCACCCATTCGACGCCGTTCTTCTTCACCAGGCTCTTCACCCCGGTCCACATCCGGCGGACCACCTGGTCGCGCCGAGCCGCAACCGCCGCGTAATCGACGGTGACGTCACCGGAGACGTGGACCCCGAGCTCCCCGCTCTTCGCGGTCACGCGGTGGTAGAAGTCCGCCGACTCGAGGAGCGCCTTCGTGGGGATGCAGCCGCGGTGAAGGCAGGTCCCGCCGATCTTGTCCTCATCCACGAGGGCGACCCGAAGGCCGAGCTGGGCGGCCCGGAAGGCGGCCGCGTAGCCGCCGGTGCCGGCGCCGAGGACGACGAGGTCGAAGCTGGTGGAAGGTTCGGCGGAGGCGGACATGGGCGAGGTCTCCACGAGTTCGGACTGGCTGGGGACCGCGCGGGCTGACGCGCGGCAGGAGCGCCGGACCATGGTACCGCCGGATCGCGCGGGGTGGCGGAACGGGGGCCGCGGAGCACCCTGCCGCATCCCACGAGGGCTGCCGTTTGCGCCAGAATGAAGCGCGTCGCCCGCTGAAGGTCCACCTGCATCGAACCAGGGCACCACGGAGGCATGATGCTCGGCCGTCGTCATCTTCGATCACTCCGGGC
>JBBSAS010000130.1:0-5381 GCA_038252055.1 Candidatus Limnocylindrales bacterium | reverse complement strand
GCCGGTTCCCCCGTCGCCGACGGCGATGGGATGGGCGTGGTCGGGGCGGGCGTTGCCGTCCCGGGCGATCCGAGCGGCGCCGGCGTCGCGACGCTGACAGCGTAGACCGAACCGTCGCCCACGACCACCGCGGGGCTCCCCTCGCGGGGGAGGAGGAGCGAGGTCGGCCGGACGTCGAGCGCGGCGAGGGTGCGGGAAGTCCCGTCGATCGTTCCGCAGGACGTGGCGTCGACGCCCGGGCAGACACGGTCCACGTCGGCGCTGGCGATCACGTAGCTGCCGTCGGTTCCGCGGCGCACCCAGGAGACGGGCTTTGCGTCCACGGTGATCGGCGTCGCCTCCGCGAGGAGGGTCGCGGCGGGCGCGAGACTCGGCGACGGGCTGCCCGGGGCCGAGCCGAGGGGCAGGACGAGGACGGCGACGAGCGCCGCGACCGTGAGCCCCGCGAGCGCGCCCCCGGCCCAGGACGGGACGTCCCGACCCGCCCTGGATCCGCCGGCGACCCGCGACCGGCGCCGGCCCGACGTGCGGCGCACCTCGCCGTCGAGAGCGGTCGAGACCCGCGCGCCGAGGTCGCGCGGCGCCGGCGGCTGCTCGGATCGGAGGGCGCCGAGCAGGTCCGCGTCGGCGGCCCAGGCGGCGGTCTCCGCGGCGCAGGGCGGACAGTGGGCGAGGTGGTCCGCGAGCCAGGATGCGTCAAACGGCTCGAGGGGGCCCACGAGCGCCTCGGAGGCAAGGGCGCGGGCCCGGTCGTGCGGGTCGCGGATCCGGTCGGGATGGCTGGTGAAGGAGCGCAGGCCGCTCATCGACGGGTCTCCCGCGACGGCCGATCGGCGCGCACCGGTCCGGACGATCCCTCCGCCTCGCGCTCGGCGGTCAGCGCCTGCTCCTCGGCGAGCGCGCGGCGAAGGCTCTCGCGCGCCCGGGTCAGGAGCGCCCGCGCCGCGACGTGCGACGTGCGCAGCGCCGCCGCGAGCTCGAGCCCGGTCAGGTCATGGACCTCGGCGAGGAGAAGCGCCGAGCGCTGGCGTTCCGGGATCCGGGAGAGGGCCCGCTCGAGCTCCCCGGAGAGGTGCGCTTCCATGACGAGCCGCTCGGCGGAGGGCGTCGAACCGCGCGACTCGCCCGCCCACGGCACGAAGCGGACGATCTTGCGGCGGCGGATCTCGTCGAGGGCCACGCGATGGGCGATCTGGTAGAGCCACGCCCGGGCCTTCGCGGGATCCTGGAGGTCCGCGTGGGCGCGATAGGCGCGGACGAAGGCGTCCTGGGCCAGGTCGGCGGCGAGCTCCGGATCGCGGACCATCCGGGCGAGGTACGCGTAGATCTCGGCGTGGTGGGCGGCGAAGAGCCCCTCGACGAAGGCGCGGGCAGTGCGCGGGTCGGCCGGGAGGGTGACAGCCGCCGGCGCTGCCGCCGAAGGCATCGGGTGGTCGAGGGCGTCGGGCGACTCGCGCGGCGGGAGATCACGACCCGGGATCACCGGGCGCCCTCCCCAGCGGAGCGTGAGATCGACGAGCACGAACCCTCCGGAATGGTGGCGCGAGGCGAATGGTGCGCACACCTCCCCCGCATGACGAGGGGTGCCGCGAGCGTGTGACGCGGGCATCGACGCCAGATCGCGGGCCGCATCAATCGCGACCCCCGCGACGGTCCGGGCGGGGGTCCGGGCGGTCGCCGTCGTCGCGTCGCCCGAGGCGCCGGACCAGCTGGTCGGCGGCCTCCTCGGGGCTCACCGAGTTGACCGGCAGGCCGGTGCCCAGCTCGAGGCCGGCGATCTCCCGGAGACGCGGGTGGACCTCCCAGTGCCAGTGGTACGTCCCCTCCACCCCACCGGCGAGCGGGGCCGTGTGCAGGACGAGGTTGTACGGCGGTCCGCCGAGCAGGTCGAGCCGGCCGAGGATCTGGCGCAACCCCTCGGCCGTCGAGACGATGTCGGCGTCCGATGCCTGCCCGAAGTCCGACGCGTGGCGGCGAGGCACGATCCACGTCTCGAACGGCGAGCGGGAGGCAAACGGAGCGAACGCGACCGACGAGGCGTCCTCCCAGATGAACCGGGTTCCCAGCTCGTGCTCGACCCGGACCGCCCGGCAGTACGGGCACTCGCTCTCGCGGATGACGAAACGGGCGGCGCCCCCGATCTCCTCGGCGACCTCGTGGGGGATCTGCGGCAGGTCGTAGAGGTCGAGGCAGAGGTGGTTCGTCCGCGCCCCGGCCTGGCGGCCCCAGTTCTGGAGCACCTGGAGGTAGGCAGTCTGGCCGGTCTCCGCGGCCGCCACGAGCGCGTCTCGCGCGCCGCGCAGGAGGTCGGCAATGAGGTCGATCCCGACCGAGTGGAGCGGCCGGTGCTCGCCGGGCGGGGCGACAATCGTCCGCCAGCTGCCGGCGGCCCGGGCCTGCGATAGGGCGATCTGGGTGACGCTCTTCTCCTGCTCACGCGCCTCGGCCTCGGTGCCGACGGTGCGGAAGGCGAAGTCCCGCAGGATCCGGGTGCGGACGCCATCGCCCGGCGGGATCCGGCAGTTGAAGCAGTCGCCGTGGTCATCGATCGGCTCGGCCGTCGTGACGAAGCGATCGACGTCGAACTCGCGGTCCACGAGCGTCGCCACCCACCAGCCGGTGATCGCGTCGCGGCGCAGCTCGAAGAGGCCGGGCGCCATCAGGCGGCCCCCGCGGATGAGTGAGGCCGCGCGCTCCCGCTGCCCGGGTGCGCGAGCGCCGCGACGGCGGCCCGCTCCGCCCGTGGATCGGCACCCGGCGGGAGGTCACCGACGAGGGCGAACCCGAGGCGCCGGGCAAGGGCCGGGGCGAAGACGGCCGCGGCGGCCGCCACCGAGGGTGTCGAGGGTGAATCGGCGCCGCCGTCGGCTCCGTGGCCGTCTTCGGCTCCGTGGCCGTCTTCGGCTCCGTGGCCGTCTTCGGCTCCGGCTCCGTGGCCGTCTTCGGCTCCGTGGGTGCCCGCGCCCGCGCGGGCGCGCTCGCGCGCGATCGAGGTGGACCGCAGCCCGGGCATCCCACACGGGTCGATGAGGTCGAAGTCGGCGAGGTTCGTGGTCACGTTCAGGGCGATGCCATGGAAGCTCACCCCGCGGGCGACGCGGATGCCGAGGGCCCCGATCTTGCGGGGCAGCGGTGCGTCGGCGTCCACCCAGCAGCCGGGATGCCCGGCGCGGGATCCGGCGGCGATGCCCGAGGCGGCACAGGTTTCGGCCATTGCGCCCTCGAGGGCCTCGACGAACGCGCGGACGCCGAGGGCCCAGGGCCCACCCGTCACCGCTCCGGGCGACCGGCCGGGAGTCGCGAGCGCGACGATCGGGTAGGCCACGAGCTGGCCGGGCCCGTGGTACGTCACCTCGCCGCCGCGCTCGACGCGGACGACCTCGATCCCGCGCGCCGCGAGGAGATCGGGGAGGGCGAGCACGTGCCCGGCCGCGGCGTTGCGCCCGAGCGTGAGGACGGGGTCGTGCTCGAGAAGGAGGACCTGATCCTCGGCAATCGTTCCGTCGGCGCGCGCAGCCGCGAGGGCCTGCTGGATGGCCCACGCGTCGCGATACGCGATCCGGCCCAGCCAGCGGGCGCGCAGGCGCCGGGGCGGCGCCGGGTGCTCCTCCATCGTCACGCGCTCCACCCCTCCACGATACCAGCGGGCCGGGCACGGGCGGTGCCGCAAGGGACGGGGACCGTCGTGGTGATCAGGACCGATCCGCGACGGCCGCCGACTCCCCCTGGACGGCGCGACGGGCAATCTCGCGAACCATGCCCCGGAAGATGAGGCCGTGGACCGGATAGAGCGCGTACCAGTAGGCGAGGCCGGGGAGACCCTTCGGCTCGAAGAACGCCGTCTGGACCACCCGACACCCATGCGGGGCCGGCTCGATCTCGTACTGGAGCCAGGCGCGGCCCGGGACCTTCATCTCGGCGCGGAGCCGCAGGAGCTCGGGCGGCCGGATCTCCTCGACTCGCCAGAAGTCGAGCGCGTCACCCACCCGCAGGTGGTCGGGATCCCGGCGTCCGAGGCGCATCCCGACGCCGCCGACGCCACGATCCACGAGGCCGCGCACGTGCCACAGAAGATCGGCGTACGGCCAGCCCGCCTGGCCGCCAAGATGCTCGACCGCGGCGAAGAGGCGCTCCGGCGCAACGGGCACGATGCGCTGCCGGCGCTCGACGATCATTCCCTCACGAGAGGTGGCCGCGAGGGCCTCCCTGCCGGGCACCGTGAGCGCGTCGAACCAGGTGGACTCCACGTCGTGGCGATCCGTGCGATCGATCGCCTGGCGCAGGGCATCGTCGTAGGCGAGGGGCCGGAGACCGAACGCCGACGCCGGGCGCGGGTCACGGACGACGACTTCGTTTCGGAGGCCCTCGATCAGCGGGCGGGCAATCCCGGCCGGGACCGGCGAGACGAGGCTGACCCAGTACGAGCTGAGGCGAGGTGTCAGGACGGGGACCGGGATCATGAGACGACGCAGGCCCCGGAGGTGCGCATACGCCTGCATCATCGCTCCGTACGAAAGGACATCCGGCCCCCCGATCTCGACCACCCCGGTGACGTCTGGATGCTCGAGCGCGCCGACCAGATACTCGAGGACGTCGCGGATCCCGATCGGCTGACAACGGGTCCCCACCCAGCGGGGCGTGATCATGATCGGCAGCCGCTCGGCGAGATGGCGCAGGATCTCGAAGGACGCGCTGCCGGACCCGATGATCACCGCGGCCCGGAACTCGGTGACCGGGACCCCGTGCGCGGCAAGCTCGGCGCCGGTCTCGTGGCGACTCGCCAGGTGATGCGAGAGATCCGCGCCGTCCTCGCCGAGACCGCCGAGGTAGACGATCCGCTCGACGCCGGCCGCGGCCGCCGCCTCGGCGAAGTTGCGCGCGGCCTGCCGGTCACGCTCGGCGAAGTCGTGCTCGCCTGCTCCCATCGAATGGGCCAGGTAGTAGGCGACCTGGACGCCGGAGAGCGCGGCTGGAAGCGTTTCGCGCTCAAGAAGGTCCGCCGCAACGTGCCGGGCATCGGGAAAGCGCGTGGCGAGGGGCCGCGGGTCGCGGCTCATGAGCACGAGCTCGTGGTCGAGCGCCTGCAGGAGCGGGACGAGCCGGCCGCCGATGTAGCCGCTGGCGCCGACGATGAGGATGCGCATCGGTAGAGTATGCGCGACCTCCCGCCGACCGCCCGGCGGACGCCGCGGCCGGACCCGCCGACCGGCGGCCGGCGCCCGGCGATTCAGGATCGTTTCAGGCTCCAGGCGCTGAATCTGCAACGGAGCCCGGCCTCCTCCCCGGGGCTCCGGCCGTCGGAAGACCGTCCTCCTCCCGGTCGCCGACAACGAACGCGGACCCGACTGCCCACACCCGGGCGGCCGGGTCCGTTTCGCATC
>JBBSAS010000129.1:0-5400 GCA_038252055.1 Candidatus Limnocylindrales bacterium | reverse complement strand
GGCGAAGACCCTCCCCGACCCGATCGACTCGGTCTTCTTCATGAACTCCGGCAGCGAGGCCATCGAGGGCGCGATCAAGCTCGCCCGCCGGGTCACCGGGCGGCCGGGGATCGTCGCCTTCCGGGGCGGCTTCCACGGGCGGACGATCGGCGCCGCGAGCATCACCAGCTCGAACCTCAACTACCGGGCCGGCTATGAGCCGCTCCTGCCGGGCGTCTACCTCTCGGCCTACCCGTCGGCCTACCGCGATTTCGAGGGCGACGACGAACGGGCGGTCGAGACCGCCTTTGGCCACCTGCGCGACCTCTTCCACACCACGATCCCCCCCGAGTCGGTCGCCGCGATGGTGATCGAGCCCATCTTGGGCGAGGGCGGCTATGTCCCGGCGCCGCCCGCGTTCCTCCAGATCCTGCGGCGGGTCTGCGACCGGCACGGGATCCTGCTCGTCATGGACGAGGTCCAGTCCGGCTTCGGGCGGACCGGCACGATGTGGGCCTTCGAGCAGGCTGGGATCGTCCCGGACGTCGTCTGCATGGCGAAGGCGATCGCGAACGGCCTGCCGCTCTCGGCGCTGGCGAGCTCGAAGGCGCTCCAGGAGCGGTGGGGCCGCAGCGCCCACGGCACGACGTTCGGCGGCAATCCGGTCGCCTGCGCGGCCGGGCTCGCCGTGCTGGAGGAGATCCGCGAGCGCGACCTCGTGGCGAATGCCGCGGCGCGCGGCGCCGAGCTGACGGCGGGGCTTCGAGAGATCGCGGCCGACGACGCCCGGATCGGCGACGTCCGGGGACCGGGCCTCATGGTGGGCGTCGAGTTCGTGGTCGACCGCGTCACCCGGGAGCCGGACGGGGCGACCTGCGAGGCGGTCATGCAGGGGTGCGCCGACGCGGGCCTCCTGGTCCTGTCCTGCGGCGTCCAGCACAACGTGATCCGCTGGATCCCGCCGCTCGACGTGACGAGCGAGGAGATCGAAGAGGCGCTGGGCATCTTCCGGAAGGTCCTCGGCTCGATCCCGACGGCGAAGTAGGGCCGGCGAGCCGGGCGCGCCCGGGGCGGTAGGGCCGGCCGGCCGCGTCAGGACGCCTTGCGCGCGTTCCTCGACAGGAAGGCCATCACGTCCTCGAGGCGAAAACGGCGGTCGCCCCGGGAGCAGACCCGGAAGAATGGGAGCTCGCCGCGGTCACCGAGGCGCTTCACCGTGTTGACGTGCAGGTGGAGCATGTCGGCCACTTCGCTCGCGGTCAGGAGCGGTCCGAGATCGCTGACGGCCATGCAGGAAGTCCTCGCCTGTGAGATCCCGGCGCGCCGGGGCGGTGGGGTCGTGGAGGTGCGGTTGGTGCGGTTGACGTGCGGAGGCTACCGGTGCGAGGCGGCCCGGGCCAAGCCGTACCTTCGTGGTGCCGTCCGGGGTACCCGGAGGTCCGGTGCGCCGTGGCACCGACCGGCCGGCGGCGGCCAGGCGAGCAGCGAGCCGGGCGGTGAGCGCACGCGCCGAATCACGGCGGCCAGAGCGGCGATTCGACCTACGGCCCGATGAGCGCCACGGCTTCCTCCAGCCCAGCGAACGCGGGTGCGACAGTCTCCCGCTCCGCGGTGCCGATGCCGGCCGACCCGGCCGCGTTCCTCCACCCCCCAACAGCCTCGACGACCTCGGCGAGGATCTGCTTCGCCTCGCGGTCCGACAGCGCATAGAGCCGATGCGTCGCGACGGCCGTGGCCACGTCCTGGCGGCTACTCTCGCCGTCGAGGGAGAGGCTGTGAGGATGAGCCGCCCGCGCCGGGTTCATGTCGAACGCCGGGGCGAGTCGCCAGCCCTGCGCCGTGCGCAGGAACCCGTGATTCCGCAGGTGGTCGTCGCGGTTGCCGGCGACCACGTTGAAGAGCAGGCGACGGAAGAGCTGGGCAAGATCGGCCTTCACCGCCCCTGCCGCGCCGTACCGGCTCACGGCCCGCGCGATGTCCGGGTAGGACGCCTGCTCACCGTCGCGGCGGTCCGTGAGCGTCATCGCGGAGACAAACAGCCGCCGGGCTCCGTCATCGCCGCGGTCGAACCGGCGCACGAGGTACGTCCGGCCGCGACGAGGGCCGTTGACCGCCTCGATGCGGTGCTCGGCCACTTCGATTCCGGCCCGCGCGCCGAGTTCCGCATACACGAATTCCCACGCGCCGATGTCGAGCCGGCGATCCTCGCGCGACGGGAACTTCGCGATCCACAGGCCTCCATCGGCAGCGCGGAAGTTGGCCTTGGGCCTGACCCCACCGAGGGAGGACCCCGGCGCCACCAGGTCGCGGAGGCGACGCTCGTTGATCTCGGCGTCCGGATGATCCTCGAGCCACCGGGCGAGGTCCTGGAGCTCGCGAAGCGAGGCCATCGGCGGCACCGTGGCGTCGCCCTCGCGGATGAACGGGCCTTCAGCCGACGCGCCGAGCCGGAGGGCCCCCATCCGCGTCTCATCGGACACGCCGACCAGGAGCTCCCAGGCGCCGAGGAGGCGACGGCACTCGCGGGCGAGCAGCATCTGGCCCCATGCGTCGGGCGTCGTGTCGAGGAGCGCCGGAGGCAGGGTGTCCGTCCCCAGCGCCTGGTCTCCGCCGAAGAGAAGCGTCCGCGGGTCGATCGCGAAGGCGTCGGGTCGGGCCAGCCAGGCATCGTCGTAGGCGAACGAGACCGGCCGTCGCTCACCCCGCCCGGGCCAGCGCGTGAGCACGCCGACCCGGCGCCGGGGGCCCAGCTCCGGGGCATCGAGGACGACCGCGAGGCGCTCCCCCCTGTCGGCCATCAGGCGGGTCCGGGGCGGCGGTGTGGCAGCGGCGTGCGCGCGTCGGCCAGCCGGTGGCCGAGGTCGTCAGCGGCCGCGATCCTGTCGAGGTCATCGTCGAGGGCCAGCACTTCGAGCACCCGCGCGAGGAGCGCGGCACTCACCGTCAGGTCGCCGGCCTCGAGCTTGCGCAGGGTGGTCCGCGAGACGAAGCAGCGCTCCGCCATCTCGGCCTCGCTCATGCGGCGCCGGCGGCGGGCGGCACGCAGCCGCTCACCCAGCGCCTCCGCACGGCGCTGGGTCCCGGGAAACAGCATCATCGCGTTACGTCCCATGACCAGTACTATGGACAACACGTGGCATTGTTGTCAAGAGTACCGGACAATCTTTCCCGCGCCTGACGCATCGCTCCTGGGCGACGGTTCGCTCAAGGGCGGACGGTGTCAAGCAACCTACCGCCTGAATCGTGGGAAGGGGCGCGCCGTCGCGAACGCCAGCGATGTGGCGCCCCCGGAGGGACTCGAACCCCCAACCTGCCGGGTAGAAGCCGGCTGCTCTGTCCAGTTGCGCTACGAGGGCGTGCGGGCATCGTACACCGTGATGTCGCCGCGCCGACCCGTGGAGGGCGGGCGAACCGGCGTCTCGGCCGGAGAGGCGGAACCGCGGCGGATCGTCAGGCGGGGTCCCGCTCCAGGTTCAGGGCCAGGAGGCGGGCCAGGATCTCCTCGCGGTCGAGGTCGGCCGGCCAGCCGTAGGCGGCGAAGGCGGCCCGGTCGAGGGCGGCATGGGCGTGGTCGAGCCAGGTGGGGCGCTCGTTGTAGAGGTTCGTGAGGGTTCGCCGGGCGAGGGCATCCTCGTCGAGGCCGGGCGGGTTGAGCCAGCCGTCGCGGAGACGGACGATGTCGCGGGCGGCGACGGCGATCGCCTCGCGCTGCTCGTCGGTCGGGCGCGGGAAGGGGAAGGTCTCGAAGCAGGTGGTCGGGGTGTAGCGGAAGCCGGACTCGACCTCGCGGAGCTGGGTCCCGGTGGCGCGAGCCCACAGCTCGTGGATGCGCGAGTGGAGAACGCCGAACGTGTAGTCGTCGTCGCGGGCGAAAGCGATACACGCGCTGTCGAGGAGCACGTCCGAATCGAGCCAGACAAATAGGCGGTGCTTGGAGACCCGCGGTGTCGCCACATAACGCGTGACGCGTGCGAGAGCGGCGCGCATTTCCGGACGGGCGTTGTGGTGGACCCACCATCGGCGACGGCAGCACTCAGCGTTCACGCTTTGTCGAAACGGCCAGACGGCGCGGCGCAGGTACTCGAACGGTGCTTCGTAGAGCGCCGCCTCGCGCTCCGACATGTTCAAGCCGTAGTCGATGATCCACATGCCTCTCCGGCGACCAGTGAGGTCCGCCCCGTTCGCCCAGGGCTTCACCACGTCGGCGTTCGAGCGACCGTCCGGATTTGGAGCCCCGAGCAGCGTAGAGGCCGCCGCCGGATCAATGTCGAACGGCCCGACCTTGATGTCGCCCATGAAGCCGATCCGCTGGCCTTCGTGCAGACGACGAGCCTGCGTCACGTCAACGCCTGATGTCAGATCCGGGTTGATCGTCCCGACGAGGCGGCTTCCGTCGAGCTCACGCTCGGTCTCGTGCCCGTCATCCTGGCCGACGTAGCTGATGTGGACGTTTGCACCGGCAAGCGTCCAAGCATCATCCGACCGGGCGAAGAAGATCCCACCGGTCTCGCTGATCCGCTCCAGTACCCGCCTGTTGGCCTGGCCGCGGATCCCCTGCGTGGCGAGGAGTCCGGCCCGCCATGTCCGACCGGCCCCGATCGCGGCCCTCGCCTTCTCATGCCAGTAGCAGCAGAGGTCAGACGAGTGAGGCAATCGGTCATCGAAGACCGACCAGAGCGTCTCGACGTACTCGTCGCCGAGACCGCGTCGAAGAAGTCGATTGCCCAGGAATGGCGGGTTGCCGACGATGAACTCGGCGGCCGGCCATTCGGCCTCCCGCGGGTGCGCCGGGTCCGACCAGTCCAGCAGCGCGTCGCGGCACTCGACGTGGTCGAGCGGGCGGAGGATCGGGTCGGTCGCATAGCCCAGGCCGTGGCGGAGCATCCACTGGATCTCGCCGATCCAGATCGTCACCCGGGCCAGCTCCGCGGCGTAGGCGTTCACTTCGATGCCCAGGACCGCCTCCGGCCCGATCCGCGGCAGCTGCATCGGGGTCTGCAGCACCAGGCTCCCCCACTGGATCGCTTCCCACTCGAGGTCCTTGAGGGCCCAGAGCGTGACGAACAGGAAGTTCCCGCTCCCGCAGGCGGGGTCGAGCACGCGGACCGCGCGAAGGCGGGCGAGGAAGGCCTCGAAGACGGCGGTCGGGTTCGCCGCCGCCGGTGTCGCCTTCGTCACCTTCCGGCCGGAGAGCAGCAGCTCCGTCACCTGCGCCTGCATCGCGGCGTACTCGCGGCGGAGCGGGCGGACCACCACCGGCTCGACCAGCTGCCAGATCTGCTCGCGGGCGGTGTAGTGGGCGCCCAGCTGGGCCCGCCGGTCGGGGTCGAGGCCGCGCTCGAAGAGGGTCCCGAAAATCGCCGGCTCGATGAGCGCCCAGTTCAGGCGGCCCACCTCGAGGAGCGTCCCGATCTCGGCCTC
>JBBSAS010000128.1:0-5405 GCA_038252055.1 Candidatus Limnocylindrales bacterium | reverse complement strand
CGCCCGTGGAAGCCGCCCCGGAAGGCGACGATCCCCGGCCGCCCGGTGACCCGGCGGGCGAGCTTGATCGCGCCCTCGATGGCCTCGCTGCCGGAGTTCATGAAGAAGACCGAGTCGATCGGGTCGGGGAGGGTCTTCGCCAGCTCGATCGCCAGCCGCACGGTGGGCTCGGCGTAGCCCATGGCGGACATCGGGCCGATCAGGCGATCGACCTGGGCGTGGATGGCGGCGGTCACCCGCGGGTTGTGGTGGCCGAGGGCGCTGACGGCGATCCCGTTCCCGAAGTCGAGGTAGGCCCGGCCGTCGGTGTCATAGAGGCGGTGGCCCTCGCCGTGGCTCCAGGACCGCTCGAAGTAGCGGCCCAGCACCGGGGTGAGGTTGTCCTGCGCGAGCGCGGCGAGGTCGAGCCCGGTCGCGGGGGTCGTGGCGGAGCCCCGTCCGGCGGTCGTGTCTGGGGCCCCGGCCGTGGCGGGGGTCGCGGCAGAGTTGGCGGCCGTGGCGGAGCTGTTCGTCGTGTCCGTGGCCCCGGCCGTGGCGGAGCCGTTCGTCGTGTCCATGGGGCGCCCTCGAGTGCGTCGCCGGCCGGGCCAGTCTGCGGCGCGTTGCGGCGGACTTGCTCCCGAGTATAGGGGGCGGGACCGCGGCGCCTTCGGATGCCCCTGGCGCGGTGGCGCGGCGGGGCGGCGGCGCGGCGGTTCGCCGGCCCGCCGCGCGTCCCGAGATCCGCCGCTCTCCTGTCGCGATACTGCTCACAGCAGTAGCGGACGCGATTCTGGCGCGCAGGGGCGGCCGGTGCCCTGCCCGGCCGCTGCGGCGGGGCCGGAGCGAGGCGGGCCCGTGCTCAGGTGAGCACGGACCGGGCGATCCACAGGCCCCAGCACCCTCGTCGCGGCTCGACGTGTCACCCACGGGCGATGGATTGCGGTCCGCTAACGATGGGGGCAGTATCCGGACAGGAGGCGACCGGTGGCTTGCGGCTGGCACGCGTCCTGCCCGGGAGCCACCCAGCCCGTCGCCGGCGGGGTCTGGGAGTATCACGGCGACGAGCAGCTCGGCAGTAGCGGGCTCTCGGTGCATTCGCCCTTGCGGCCCTGCACCTGACGGTTCATGGCGTCGTGAAGGACAACTGGAGGGCCTGCGCGTTCGGCGTGACGCGCTCGGCTGTGATCACGCTGATCCTCTCAGGAGGCCGACCCGGGCTCGATCGCCGAGGGATCAGCTTGGGTCTCTTGCTCGGTCTGAACTTTTGCGACGAAGTCGAGCGCCGCCGTGGCGGCCGTGGATCGCCAGATGGCGACCAGACGGTCAGCGCCCTTCGCGGTCGCTGCGCGGTCCGCCAGAGCGACCGCCATGGGCTCGAGTCGTTCGTGCTCGCGCAGCATGAGCAGTGATGGATCCAGGCCCCGCCGGTCGTGCAAGATAAGCTTCACGAGGAGCTCCACGCGCAGGTCCCTGATGTGGGCGACGGGCTCGATCAACCACTCATTGACGCCCTCTGATCCTGCCGGCGTGATCTCCAGGACTGTTCGGCTCGGCCCTCGGCCCATCGCGGGCCCAGTGGCCGCGATCAGGCCGGCACGTTCGAGGAGGCGGATCGCGCGATAGACGAGCGGGCCGCGGGCGGACCAGACGACACCCACGGGGCCGTCCGGGCGAAGTGCCCGCACGCAGGCCCACCCGTGGGTCGGACCCTCGCCGACGAGGGCGAGGACGATCCACTCGGTCAGGGTCAGGTGGGTTCTGGGCGGTCGCATCAGGCTCCACGAGCTGCAGGATCCGTTGATCCGTGTAGTCAAAGTTAGGCTAGTATGGGCCCTCGGTCGGCTGGGCGTACCCAGTCGAGGTCCCGTGGAGCGTCTTGTCGTCGCGAAGCCGTGAGAGGTGAGGAGGCCAGTACGTGGGCGGTCGGCGGGTTCGGTTGCTCCTCCTTGGCGGCGCCGTCCTCGCCACCACCGTGCTGGTCGCCGCCGTGACGGTCGGCCCCCTGGCCACTGTCGCCGGGGGGAGCCAGGAGCTATCGATCGCGGCAGCTGCCGACTTGAAGTTCGCCATGGACGAGCTGGTCGGCGTCTACCAGCAGGATCACCCGAACACCGAGATCACCGTGACCTACGGCTCGTCGGGCACGTTCTTCGCCCAGCTCGGCCAGGGGGCGCCATTCGACCTCTTCTTCTCGGCCGACGAGAGCTACCCCATGCGGCTTGAGGACCAGGGCATCGCGGTGAAGGGCTCGACCTTCCCGTATGCGATCGGACGGATCGTGGTCTGGGTGCCGAACGGCTCGGCGCTCGACGTCAAGGTCAATGGCCTCGAGGTGCTCCTCGACCCTGCGGCCCGCCACATCGCCATCGCTAATCCTGAGCACGCCCCGTATGGCAAGGCGGCCGTCGCCGCGCTCGAGTACGCCGGCCTCTACGAACAGGTCAAGGACCGTCTCGTCCTCGGCGAGAACGTCGCGCAGGCGGCCCAGTATGCGGAGAGCGGTTCGGCCGACGTCGGCATCATCGCGCTCTCGCTCGCCCTCGCGCCGACGCTCGCCGACCAGGGCACCTACTGGGAGATCCCGGCCGACTACCACCCGGAGATCGACCAGGGAGCCGCGATCATTAGCGCCAGCAAGGCGCAGGCGGCGGCGAAGGACTTCGCGTCGTTCATGCAGAGCCCGGCGGCCCGCGCCGTCATGCAGCGCTACGGGTTCGTGCTGCCCGGCGAAGGCTGAGCCTGCGTGGACCTCCCGGCCCTCTGGCTGTCGCTCCGCCTGGCGGCGATCACGACGCTGCTCCTGTTCGTCGTCGGGGTTCCGATTGCCTACTGGCTGGCCTCGACGCGGTCGCGGTTCAAGCCCGTCGTGGAGGCGCTCGTTGCCCTGCCCATCGTGCTGCCGCCGACGGTCCTCGGCTTCTTCCTGCTCCTGTCCATGGGGTCCAACGGACCGCTCGGGCAGCTCAGCGAGGGCGTGTTCGGCCGCCCCCTCGCGTTCACCTTCGAGGCACTCGTGATCGCCTCGGTCCTCTACAGCCTGCCTTTCGCGGTCCAGCCGATCGCGGTCGCCTTCGCAGCGGTCGACCGGGGCCTCATCGAGGCGTCCTGGACGTTGGGCACGTCACGGCTGCGGACGTTCGCGCGAATCATGGTCCCCCTCTCGCGCGGCGGCCTCATCGCCGGTGGGGTGCTCGCCTTTGCGCACACGCTTGGCGAGTTCGGGGTGGTCCTCATGGTCGGCGGCAACATCCCGGGGGTCACCCGCACCCTGTCGATGGCGATCTACGATGACGTGCAGGCCCTCGACTACGGCTCGGCGACGTTGACGGCGGTGTTCCTGCTAGTCGTCTCGTTCTTTGCCCTTGTTCTGACCTACGCGGGCCAGGGGCGCGTTGCGGCGGCATGGCGGACGACGTAGCCACGCTCGAGTTCGACATCGAGCGCCAGTTCGCGGGCGGCCCGCGAATCGAGGCACGGCTCACGATGCCGCTTCGACCGCCAGGGACCCTGGTGCTGTTCGGTCCGTCAGGTGCCGGCAAGACGACGGTCCTGCGAGCGCTGGCAGGGCTCGATCGTCCTGACGCGGGCAGCATCCGCCTCGGTGGGGAGACGTGGTTCGACGGAGCGACGTGGCTGCCGCCGCAGCGGCGCTCCATCGGCTACCTCGCCCAGGGCTTCGCGCTGTTCCCGCACCTGAGCGTGGCCGACAACCTCGGCTACGGTCTCCGTTCTATGCCGCACGCCGAGCGCGCGCAGCGCATGGCCGAGCTGCTCGACTTGTTGCGCATCGGCGACCTGGCCGACCGCTACCCGCGCCAGCTCTCGGGTGGTGAGCAGCAGCGCGTCGCCCTCGGCCGGGCGCTCGCCCGGCGGCCGGCGCTGCTGCTCCTCGACGAGCCGCTATCGGCGCTCGATGCCCCGATCCGCGCCAGGATCCGCCGGGATCTCCGGGCGCAGCTGCGCGAGCTCGGCATCCCGGCCGTGCTGGTCACCCATGACCGCACCGAGGCGATCACGCTCGGCGACCGGATCGCGGTGATGCTCGCGGGTTCGATCCGCCAGGTCGGCCCCGTGGCCGAGGTGTTCTCGCGGCCGGCGGGGGTCGACGTCGCGTCAGCGCTCGGGGTGGAGACCGTCATCCGTGGACGGGTCGTCGCCCGCGAGGGCGACCTCGCGATCGTTGGCGTCGCGGAGGAGCGGATTGCCGCCGTTTCGGGCGTCGACGTCGGCCGCGATGTCTGGCTCTCGATCCGGGCCGAGGAGGTCATGCTCGATACCGGCGACTCGAGTGGCACGAGCGCGCGCAACCGGCTCGCCGGCGTGGTCCGATCGGTCACTCCGGAAGGCCCGGTGATGCGCGTCGAGGTCGACTGCGGCTTCGAGATCGTCGCCCTGGTCACCGCGGCAGCGGTCGGCCAGCTGGGGCTCGCAGCCGGTGTTCCCGTCACGTGTCTCATCAAGGCGCCCGGCGTCCACGTGACGGAGGCCTGAAGGTCCCGGGAGCGTCGAGCCCCCGATTCTCGGCAGGGTGGCCGCTCTCGAGCGGGGTCGCCGGCGGGTCAGGTTGGAGCCAGCGGAACCGGAGATGTTCGGATCCCGTTGGCGACACGATTCGTTGTCGATTCCGCGCTCCTGGCCGTGGGCGCCACGTCGCGGAGCCGCGCGGAACCGTCAGCCGGGCTCGCCCGCGTCGACGACCGCCGCGGGCGCCGCGGCCCGTGACTCGCCGCCGCGCGCCCGGACGATGAGGGCCACCGCCACGACGATGATCGCGCCCGCCACGACCGTTCGCGGGTCCAGCGGATCGCCGAGGATCACCCACGCGAGGATCACCGCCACGACCGGATTGACGTAGGCATACGTGGCCACGAGCGAGATCGGGGCGACGCGCAGGAGCCAAACGTAGGCCGTGTAGCCGACGAGCGACCCGACGATCGTGAGGTAGACGAGGGCGGCCAGCGAGGGCGTGGAGACCTCGGCGAGGCGCAGCCGGAAGACGTCCCCGGTGACGACCGCGAGGAGGGCGAGGACGGCGCTGCCGGCGAGCATCTGCATCGCGGTGCCGACGAGCGGCCGTTTCGGCACGTGGGCCACCCGCGCGTAGAGCGAGCCGAGGGCCCAGAGGAAGGGCGAGAACAGGACCATCGCCACGCCGAACGGGTCGTAGGACGGCCCTCCGCCGCTCGGCCAGACGAGGAACGCCACCCCGAAGAAGCCGACGGCAGTCGCGACGACGACGGTGCGCGCGAGGACGATCCCGAAGAACGCCCGCCCCAGGATCGCCACCCAGATCGGGAGCGTGGCGATGATGAGGGCGGCGATTCCCGCCGGGATCGTCTGCTCGGCGACGGCCACGAGCCCGTTCCCGCCGCCAAGGAGGAGCGCGCCGATGATCGCGGCGTCCCGCCATTCGCGCCGGCCGG
>JBBSAS010000127.1:0-5517 GCA_038252055.1 Candidatus Limnocylindrales bacterium | reverse complement strand
TCTCCCACCGGTTCATCCAGATCTCGACGCCGAAGTCCTCGATGTGCATCGCTCCATGATGGGGCCCTGGGGGAGAGCGTGGACCCGGAGCGCGAGCCCGGAGACGTGACGAGGCAGCCCGCGAGGCGCCGGATCAGCGCGGCGGCGACGGGTCGGTCAAGGATCCCTGTCCGGACGAACTCGGCAGCGCGGCAGCCCGCGAGGCGCCGGATCAGCGCGGCGGCGACGGGTCGGTCAAGGATCCCTGTCCGGACGAACTCGGCAGCGCGGCAGCCCGGCGATCGTCCGCGAGGGCGAACCCGGCCTCGAGACCCAGATCGAGGAGTCGAAGCTGGCGGGCGATCGGCTCCTGGCGGGCCGGCGGGGCGACGGCGGTGAGGTCGAGGAGGAGGTGACGGAGCCGCCGGGCGACCTGGATCGACCCCGACCCGTACTGGCGGATCTCGTCGAGCGCGAGCGCCACGTAGTCCGCCCAGGACGGTCGCGGCACCCAGACGAGGTGCGTTCCCTCCTCCGCGACCCCCGCCGGCGCGTCGAGGTCGCGGACCGCGAGCCGTCGGAGGAGGTCGTGGAGCTGGTCCAGCGCCTGGACCGCGGTGGAGGGATCGTTCGTGCCGGGCGAGAGGGCGCGCGCGGCGATGTCGACGAGCTGGCGCAATCCGAAGCCCACGTCCTGGGCCATGGATCGCTCCGGCCCGATGCCGATCGCCTCGGCGGCCCCGGGAAACGCTCCCGCCTCGGCCGCGCCGGCGCGCAGCCAGGCGCGGAGCAGGGGTGCGTTCGTCGGCACGAAGTCGCCGACTGTCGGAACCACGTGGATCACGGCGCCCTCGGCTCGCGCGATCTCGGCCAGCTTCGGCTCGTCGATCGAGGTCACGACGCCGGGCGAGCGATCCTCGAGGGTGACGACGAGGTCCGGCAGGCGGTCGGGCGGGATGGTCGAACGTGCTTCGTCATGGGGGTCGTCCCGCACCGGGTCCGGGTAGAGCCGCTCGATCGCGGCACGAGTCTCGTCGCCGACGGAGCGAAGGACCGTGATCGCCCGGATCGCCTGGGCCATATGGTGGATGTAGACGATGAAGAATCCGACCGACGCGATGAGGAGGAGGTACGAGACCGTCACGGAGATCGCGGGAACGAAGGGAGCCCCGTCGGTGGGCGACCGGACCTCGCGCAGGACGAGCAGGGCGTAGAGGAGCGTCGCGACGAAGAGACCGAGCACGCCCTGGTTGAACCGGTCGCGAAGGAAGGTCCGCATGACCCGCGGCGAGAGTTGGCTGCTCGCGAGCTGGAGGACGAGCATCGTCACCGAGAAGACGAGGCCGGTGAAGCTCATCATCGCCGCTGCGATCGTCGAGAGGACCAGGCGGGCGCTCCCGGGCCCTCCAGAGAAGAGAAGACTCCCGAAGGTGCTCCCGATCGACTCATCGACGAGCCGATCGAGCGCGACGAAGACGAAGGCGGCAATCGTGGCGCCCACGGCGAAGGCGCCCGGGATCAGCCACAGGCTCGACCTGAGGCGGTCGGCAAGCGCGGTCACCGCCATGCGTGGCCCCGACATCGCGCGGAAGCTCGTTCTCGCATGTTCCCATCCTAGCAACAGGGCCGCGGCCGAGGCGAACGCCGCCGGTCACGACGCGTCGGGCGGTGAAGCCGTCGTCGATCGGAGCCCCCTCGAGAGCACCGTCCATCCTGCAAGGGGGCTGCAACGCCGGTGCGCGGTCGCTGCAGCGCGGCCGGGCCCGCGGCCACCGTAGCCTCGAGACGGCGCGGACGGTCCGAGGTGATCGTCGCAGCGCCCCGGTAGTCGAGGTCCCTCCAGATGCCCACCGCAACGAAGAACGGCCAGAAGAAGACGGTCTCGCCCGAGCCGCACCTTGGGCAGCGCGGGCCCGTGGTCCAGCAATACGGGACGCTGCGCAACCTGCCGATCGGGCTCGAGCCGAAGGCGCGCAGCGAGAGCTGCACGCTCCTGAACGAGATCCTCGCCGACACGATGATCCTGTACGCCCTCTACAAGAAGCACCACTGGCTCGTGGCCGGCCCGACCTTCTACCAGCTCCACCTCCTCTTCGACAAGCACGCGGGCGAACAGCTCGAGCTGATCGACCTCCTCGCCGAGCGCGTCCAGACCCTCGGCGGGATCGCCGTGGGCGATCCGCGCCAGGCGGCCGAGCTGACGGCCATTCCCCGGCCGCCCGACGGCGCCGAGGCCGTGCCGGCGATGATCGATCGCCTCCTCGAGGCGCACCGAGCGGTCATCGAGCGGACCCGGGCGGCGATCACTACGACCGAGGAGAGCGCGGACTGGGGCTCGAACGATCTCCTCATGAGCGACGTCCTGCGTCGCAACGAGCTCCAGGTCTGGTTCATCGCCGAGCACGTCGTGGAGATGCCGCTCGTCGAGGCCTGACCGGGCCCACGCCCACGACAGGACGTGCCGCACCCGCCGGCGCGTCACGATCGTTCGCTTCGGCGCGCCGGCGACCCCCGCCGGCGCGCCGTCTGCTGCCCGCGCGTCACGTATGCTCGTCTGGTGAGCGCCTCCCGCCGGCCCGGCATGGGCGCCCTCCCCTACTCCGGCGGGACGACATTCCGAGTCTGGGCGCCCCACGCCAAGGCGGTTTCGGTCCGCGGATCGTTCGACGGCTGGTCGGACGGCGGGGTGCCGCTCTCGCGGGACAATGGCGGCGAAGCCGGGTCCTGGTCGGCCGACGTCGAGGGCGCAGCCCCCGGAACCGAGTACCGCTTCGACATCCGGACCCCGGACGGCGAGCTCTCGCGGCTCGACCCCCGGGCCCGCGAGGTGACGAGCTCCGTCGGCAACGCGGTCGTCTACGACCCGGTCGCCTTCGACTGGGGCGACGGCGCGTTCGAGATGCCCGACTGGAACACCCTCGTTCTCTACGAGATGCACGTCGGCACCTTCGGCCGGCGGGGCGACACGCCCGGCACCTTCGACCGGGCGATCAGGCGGCTCCCCTACCTCCGCGACCTCGGGATCGGGGCGATCCAGGTCATGCCGCCCTTCGAGTACGCCGGCGACGTCTCGTGGGGCTACAACCCGGCCCACGTCTTCGCCATCGAGTCCTCGTACGGCGGCCCGGATGCCTTCAAGCGGTTCATCAAGGCCGCCCACGAGCACGAGATGGCGGTGATCGTGGACGTCGTCTACAACCACCTCGGGCCCAGCGACCTCGACCTCTGGCGCTTCGACGGCTGGGCCGAGGGCGAATGGGGCGGGATCTACTTCTACAACGACGACCGCGCCCGGACGCCATGGGGCGCCACCCGGCCGGACTACGGCCGCGGCGAGGTGCGGACGTTCCTGCGCGACAGCGCGATGACCTGGCTCGAGGAGTTCCGTGCCGACGGGCTCCGCTTCGACTCCACCTCGTACATCCGCACCGTGGACGAGACCCCGGAGACGGCGCTGCCGGACGGCTGGTCGTTCATGGCCTGGATCAACGACGAGATCGTGGCGCGCCAGCCCTGGAAGCTGACGATCGCCGAGGACCTCCAGGGCGAGGCCCTGCTCACCGCCCCGACGGCCGACGGCGGGGCGGGCTTCGGCGCCCAGTGGGCACCGGCGTTCCTGGTGACCATCCGCCGGGCGCTGACCGTCCCCGACGATGCCGACCGCGACGTGGGCGCGGTGGCCGCGGTGATTGCCGACGGTGGCGACCGGCCGTTCGACCGGGTGATCTACACCGAATCGCACGACGACGTGGCCAACGGGCACGTCCGCCTACCAGAAGAGATCTCGCCCGGCGATGCCGGCAGCTGGTTCGCCCGGAAGCGGGCGACCCTGGGCTCCGCCCTGACCCTGACGGCGCCGGGGATCCCCATGCTCTTCCAGGGCCAGGAGCTGCTCGAGGACCGCTGGTTCGACGACACGAAGCCGATCGACTGGTCGAAGGAACATCGGAACGCCGGGATCCTCCAGCTGCATGCCGACCTGGTGGCCCTGCGGCGGAATGCCGACGGGATCTCGGCGGGGCTCACCGGGCCGCACGTGGCGATCCTGCGGACCGACGTCGAGCGGAAGGTGCTCGCCGTTCACCGCTGGCTCGAGGGAGGTGCCGGCGACGACGTCGTGCTGATCGTCAATCTCCGCGCCGACCCGATCGAGGATCTCGCGATCGGGCTCCCGCGCCCGGGCCGCTGGCGGGTCCGCCTGAACAGCGACGCGCGCGAGTACGACCCCACGTTCGGCGACCACCTCGCGGTGGACCTCGACGCCGACGGCGAGCCGCTCGACCGCTGCGAGCAGAGCGGCCTGGTCAACCTCGGGGCCTACAGCGTGGTGATCCTCTCCCAGGACCCCTGACCCTCGCGCGAGCCCGTGGACGCCCGCGGGGCTATGCTCACCGCTTCACCCGGCCGGGTCAGCCGCTCCGGTTCACCCGCACCTGCCGTCCGAACCTTCGGCGGTCGCCCCACGAAAGGCCCGCCGACCGTGCCAGCACCCGCCACCGCGCCCGCGTTCGTCGACGGAGTGATCCACTCCTCAACCCTGCCCGAACTGCTGGAGCGCGCGGTGGCCCAGTCCGGCTCAGCCCCATTCCTGGGCGTCCGGACGTCCACTGCCCGCGAGCAGTCGCTGACGTTCGCGGAGTTCGGGATCGCGGTGGAACATGCTGCGGCCCGCCTCGCGGACGCGTTGCGACCGGGGGCGCGGGTGCTCGTGCAGGGGGCCCCGGGCCCGGGCTTCGCGGCCGCCCTCTTCGCGGCCGCCAGGGCACGTGTCATCCTGGTGCCGCTCGACGCGCGGATGACGCCCGACACCGTCGAGCGGATCGCGACCCTGACCGGGCCGTCGGCGATCCTCCTGGGCGCAGGGGCGACGCTCGAGCCGGTGACGAGCCCGCTCCTGGCGACCCTGCCGGTCCTGGACCTCGACGATCTGATCGATCCGGCCGGACCGGAGGCGATGGCGGCCCTTGCGACTCGCCTTCCGGCGGGCCCCGACGAGCCGATCGAGATCCTCTGCACCTCGGGCTCGACGGGCATGCCGAAGGGCGTGACGATCACCCAGGCGATGCTGCTGGCGTCCACGCGCCGCTGCCTCGTCACGATCCCGCCCGGGAACCATCGCTTCGTCTCGATCCTGCCCCTCTCCCACATCATGGAGCAGGTGGCCGGGCTGGTCTACGCGGCCGCGGCCGGCGCAGAGACCGAGTACATCACCACCCTCCGTCCGGACGTGATCGCGGCGGCGATCCGGGGGCACCGGGCGACCGCACTCGTGGTGGTGCCGCAGGTCCTGGAGCTGCTCCTCGGCGCGATCCGCCGTGAAGCGGAGCGGACCGGACGCGGAACCTCCTTCCGGCGCGCCCTGCGGGTCGCCCCGTATCTGCCCCGTGCGCTCCGCCGGCGCCTGTTCGCGAACGTCCACGCGGCGCTCGGGGGCGAGCTCCGACTGGTCCTGTCGTCGGCCGCCCACCTGCCGCCCAGCCTGCAGCGCAGCTGGGAAGCGCTGGGGATCGAGGTCGTCCAGGGATACGGCTCGACCGA
>JBBSAS010000126.1:0-5535 GCA_038252055.1 Candidatus Limnocylindrales bacterium | reverse complement strand
CCCCCTCCTCCACGGCGACATCGAAGTCGTCGCTCATCCCCATCGAGAGGTCGGGGCCGAGGCCCGGATGCGCGCCCCGCAGCTCGGCCGCGAGCGTGCGCAGCCCGGCGAACGTCGCCCTGGCCTCCTCGGCAGTCGCCATGAACCGGCCGATCGTCATCAGGCCCCGGACGTCGAGGTGAGGCAGGGCCAGCAGCTCGGGCAGCAGGCCCCCGAACGCCTCGGGAGCAAATCCCGCCTTCGAAGGGTCGGCGTCCACGTTGACCTGGAGGAGTATCGGCAGCGGCCGTCCGGGACGAAGCTCACCGGCGATCCGATCGAGCCGCCGCGCGAGATCGACCGAGTCCACGGCCTCGAGCATGTCGAACAGCTCGACCGCGCGCCGGGCCTTGTTGGCCTGGAGCGGACCGACCAGGTGCCAGCGCGGCCCGGGCACCCGCGGGATCTTCGCGGCCGCCTCCTGGACGCGGTTCTCGCCGAGGAGCTCGTGGCCGGCCGCGACCGCGGCCCGGAGCCGCTCCGCGGGCACCGTCTTGCTGACCGCGACGAGGGTCACCTCCGTCGGATCGCGCCCTGTGCGCGCGCACGCTGCCGCGATCCGCGCGAGCACCGCCGCGCGGGCTTCAGCGAGAGCGGCGACCTCGGCCGGGTCGGGCGCCGTGAGACTGGCCGGATCCGGCTGGTTCGGCGAGTCGGATGGACCGGCAGCCACCGGCGCGGCTACGTGTTGCGGCGGAGGAAGCTCGGGATCTCGAGGTCGTCCGCGTCGTAGCGAGTAGTGCGAAGGTTCGCCGGGAGCGGCTCCCGGCCCACGCTCCGCTCGGGGCTAGCGGCCGACTCGGGCGCCGGGCGTTCGGCGGGCACGATCTCCGGGATCGGCCGAGCCTCAGGCTCCGCGGCGGCCCGGCGGCTGCTCTCGAGCTCACCGAGGAAGTCGCGCTCGGGGCGCGCCGGACGCTGCACCTCGAAGGGCGACGCCGCGGCCTCGCGGCGGACCGGATCCCGGTGGCGGTTCGAGTCGAAGCCCGTGGCGATGACCGTGATGATGACGTCGTCGCCGAGGCGCTCGTCGAAGCTCGTCCCGAAGATGATGTTCGCCTCCGGGTCGGCGGCCGCGCGGATCTCCTCCGCCGCCTCGGTCACCTCGTAGAGGGTGAGGCTCGAGGAGCCGGCGACGTTGAAGAGGATGCCCTGGGCGCCGGTGATGTTGATCTCGAGGAGCGGGCTTGCGATCGCCATCTTGGCCGCCTCGAGGGCCCGGTTCTCGCCGGTCGCCCGGCCGATCCCCATGAGGGCCGACCCGGCGTCGTGCATGATCGCCTTCACGTCGGCGAAGTCGAGGTTGATGAGCCCGGGGACGGTGATGATGTCGCTGATCCCCTGGACGCCCTGGCGGAGCACGTCGTCGACCACCCGGAAGGCGTCGAGGATCGAGGTGTTCTTCTGGACGACGTCCCGGAGCCGATCGTTCGGAATCGTGATCAGGGTGTCGACCTTCGCCTTGAGCTGCTCGGCCGCTTTCTCGGCGACGAGCTTGCGGCGGTTGCCCTCGAAACTGAACGGCTTGGTGACCACGCCGATCGTGAGGGCGCCGACGTCCTTGGCGATCTCGGCGATGATCGGGGCGGCGCCTGAGCCGGTGCCGCCGCCGAGGCCCGCGGTGATGAAGACCATGTCGGAGTCGCGCAGCGCCTCCGTGATCTTCTCCGCGTCCTCCTCCGCGGCGCGCTGGCCGATCGAGGCGTCGCCGCCGGCGCCGAGACCGCGGGTGATCTTGTCGCCGATCCGGATCTTGTGGGGCGCGTCCGACTGCAGGAGCGCCTGCGCGTCGGTGTTCACGCCGATGAACTCGACGCCCATCATCTCCGCGCGAATCATGCGGTTCACGGCGTTGCTGCCGCCACCGCCGACGCCGACGACGCGAATGAGCGCGAAGTTCTCCGAATCCGATCGCAGCGCCATCGCTCGTCCTCCGGTGGTTGCGCGGCCGTCAGGGCGGCCGTCCGGGCTCCCGGGCCCGGGTGCGGGTCGTTCGTTGCCGTTCATCGACCGATCCGGCGGGCGGGCACGAGCGCGCTGGAACGGAGACTGCCGGCGGAGTATACGCCCGTCGTGCCGGATGGGAACCCCGTGGCCCTGGCGGTCCGGTGCCCCCGGTCACCGGGTCATGGCTCGAAGGTCCGGGCACCGTCCTCTTCAGGTCTGCGACTCTGACCCAGGCGAGCGTCAGTTGGTGGGACTGGCCGCGGGCGAACTCAAGACCGGCGAGGCCGAGGCCGATGCATCGATTACGTCTCCGGGCGAAGCGCTCGGCTCATTGGAGGACGTCGGTGCCGGCACGTCCCGGCTCTCCTCGGTCGATGGCGATCGGTCCGGCACGCCGCCTAGGGTGTCAGGACCACATGCCGCGACGAGGACCGCACTTGCGAGCAGGAGAGCTGCCAACAAGAGTCGCAGCGTGGACCTTGCGCCGGTCACTGGCGTCTGCGAGGGATCAGTCATCAGTCCAAACCTTCAGCTCACTGCCTGGGTACTGCCCGTCCTTGATCTTCCCGTGTCGATCGGTGACTGGGAAGTTCAGGATGACGTCACCCCCATCCTGTCCGGCCATGTATGAGCGAATCGTCAAGGGCCCTGTCTCGGTCTGATACTGCATCCATCGACCGACAGCATCGAGCTGGGACAGGAAGGTCCCGTGCACGCTCTCCTTGCCGAGTGTTTCAGCTCCCCACCAGGCGAGATCCAGGTCGTCAGACCAAGAGTGCGTGATCGTGACCGTCTGGGACTCCCCCGTCGCTGGCTTCACCAACTTGAAGATGATCTTCCCCGGCTGCCCGACGAGGGCGCCGCGCGTGATCTCGAAGCGATACTCGGTCCCGTGGACCGGCGTCCAGCTGCCTGGCCACTGTATCGGCGTCGCGGCTGCGCTGGCCACATAGTAGAACCGCTCGCTGGTGCTCCCCGCCAGCTGGCAATAAGCCAGCTGAACGATGAAGCCTGACGCGGGTCCCTGGATGTTCGCCATGAGCATGCAGGTGCCACCCTGCCCCGGCCCGCCGACGCAGGGAGACAAGTCGCGAACGGTGGTTCGACCGCTGACATGCTCAAAGTAGGTACCCGCAACACCGGCATCGTCTGCGTGGCGGTCCACATAGATGTGGTAGTTGCCCGCCTGCTGGCCCACGCACAACCCGCCGGCAGCGAAGACCGGGCTTGGGGACCCAACGGGCGACCCAAACGCAACGGTCATCCCAAGCGCCAAGAGCAGAGCTGTGACAGCGCGCCTCATGCCCACAACTCCTCCAGTCCTCTCCTACAGTCCTCAACGGTCTGCCGCAGGCCGGGCGTCTGGAAGACCCCGGAACGACTCAAGGATCCCCCCCCCGAGATTCGTGTCAATAGGGAGAATCCCGCATTGAGCGACCAGGACCGTGCCGGGCTCCCCTACCCCGGCAGGAACCCCAGGTGCACCGTCCGGACCGGGTTGTCCTCGTTCGCGTCGAGGAGGCAGATCGACTGCCACGTCCCGAGGAGGAGCCGCCCGGCGACGACCGGGACCGTGAGCGAGGGGGGTGCGAGGAGGGGTAGCACATGGTCCGCCCCATGGCCGGGCGAGCCGTGGCGGTGACGCCAGCGGTCGTCGCGCGGGAGAAGGCGCTCGAGCGTCGCGAGGAGATCGGCGTCGGAGCCGGCGCCGGTCTCGACCACGACGATCCCCGCCGTCGCGTGGGGGACGAAGACCGAGAGGAGACCGTCGCCGTCGCCGGCCGCTTCGGCGGCGAACGCCTCGCAGGCGGCGGTGAGGTCGGCGAGGCCCGGCGCCCGGCCGGTGCGGACGGTGAGCTCGCGGGTCAGCACGGCGGCGGGTCGGGATGCAACGGCGGCGGGCTGGGATCCACGCGATGCCTGCCGGCGGTTACGGGAAGACGCTCCGGAAGGCACCGCGGATCCGGGCGAGGAGGCCGTTGCCGGGGGCCGAGTCGTACGTCGTCAGCTCTGCCGCGGCGACGTGGCGGGCGCCCCACAGGAGAAGCCCGATCGCGGTCGAGGAGCCGGGTTCGAGGAGCCCGTCCACGAGGCCGCCGATGTCGGCCGGAGCCGCCACCCGGACGGGCATCTCGAGGACGTCACGCCCGAGGACCGCCGCCCCGGCGAGCTGGGCGCCGCCGCCGGTCAGGACGAGGCCCGCCGGGAGCATCCCGGGCGCCGCGGCGAGGATCTCCGTCCGGATCATCTCGTAGGTCTCGCGCATCCGGGCCTCGATGATCCGGCAGACCTCGATCCGCTCCACGGTCCGGCCCGCGTCGTCGCCGAGGACCGTCACGCTGATCACCTCGTCCGGGTCCACCCCCGCCAGGTCGCAGGTGCCGTGCTCCACCTTGAGCGCCTCGGCCACGTGGAGGCTCGTCTTGAGCCCGATCGCGACGTCGTTCGTGACGTTCGAGCCGCCGACAGGGAGGACCGCGGTATGGAACGGCGAGCCCTCGATGAAGAGGGTCAGGTCGATCGTCCCGGCCCCGATGTCGGCGACGGCGACGCCGAGGTCGCGCTCGGTCGGCGAGAGGACCGCCTCGGCGGAGGCGAGGCCGGCCGCGACGAGCTCGTCGATCTTCACGTCGGCCGCGGTGACGCACTTCGTGAGGTTCTGGACCGCGGTCGCCGAAGCGGTGACGATGTGGGTCACGACCTCCAGGCGGACGGCGCTCATCCCCAGGGGGTTCATGACGCCTTCCTGGCCGTCCACCGTGTAGCCGCGGGGGATGACGTGGAGGACCTCGCGGGTCGAGGGGATCGAGACGGCGCGGGCGACCTCGATCGAGCGGTTCACGTCCTCCTGGGCGACCTCGCGGCGGGGGCCGGCCACGGCGACCTGGCCGGGCGAGTTGAGGCCCTCGACGTGCTGGCCGCCGACCCCGACGAACGAACGCTCGATCTTGTAGCCGGCGTGGCGCTCGGCCTTCTCGACGGCGGCCGAGATCGAGTGGACCGTCTGGTCGATGTTGACCACGATCCCCTTGCGCAGCCCCGAGGCCGGGACGATGCCCTTGCCGATGATCGTCAGCGCGCCGTCGCGGCCGACCTCGCCGATGAGGGCGACGACCTTCGTCGTGCCGACGTCGATCCCGACGAACGTCTCGCGTTCCACTCGTCTCTGTTCCTCTCCCGTCGTCTCGTCGTCCGGCCTACAGGAAGTGCCGGCGAATGAGGGCCACGTTCTGGAAGATCCGCAGCCCGAAGGTGATGAGCGCCACCAAGTACAGGTCGAGGCCGAGCCGATCGCCGATGAAGGTCAGGATGACCGCCACGACGGCGTTGACGACGAAGCCGCTGACGAAGATCCGGTTGTTGTACGTTCCCTCCAGCTCCGAACGGACGGCGCCGAGGACCGAGTCGAGCGCCGCGAGGATCGCGACCGCCGAATAGCGCGACAGCTCGAACCCGACGTTGACGTTGAGGACGAGCCCGAGCAGGACTCCGACGAGCAGGCCCGCCAGCGGCAGGAGCACAGGTCGGTTCGCCCTCCTCGACTGCGGT
>JBBSAS010000125.1:0-5587 GCA_038252055.1 Candidatus Limnocylindrales bacterium | reverse complement strand
CTGGTAGCCCGCGATCGGGGCCGGGAAGTCGATCGAGGCGAGCGGGGCGCTCGGGACGTTCCAGAACGAGTACTCGGGCCACCGGGCGAGCGTGAGCTTGTCGAGCTCGAGCGTATCCACCCCCCAGATGACGGTCGGGTCCGCCTGCAGGAGCATCCCCTGGTCGAGCCGGTTCTGGTAGACGCCGGCGACGAGGGCGCGCTCATCGTCGAGCGGCGTCTCGCGCTCGACGAGCGAGGCGAACGAGAGGACCTCGTGGAGGGACTTCTTCGCGTCCTTGATGGCCCCGAGGCGCGCCGTCCCGAGCTGCTCGCCGAAGCGGTCGAGCATCATCCGGACCAGCTCCACGGGCCCGGCGTCCGGGAGGACACGGTAAGCACCCGCGGCGAGGGTGCCCTCGAGGCTGGCACCCTTCGGGAGGTCGAGCCAGGGGTGGTCGGCGAGCAGCGACACGGGCGGGTTGCGCACGAGCTCGAGGAAGTCGGCGGCCTTCATCTGGAGGGTGGCAATCTCGTCGGGACGTGCCTCCAGGTAGGCGGTCATCTGCTCGAGCCGCAGGCCCGTCCGGAACTGGATCGTCACCGCCGGGTCGCGCGCCTCGAGGAGCGTCCCGACCAGCTCGTCGGGGGTCAGGTTGCGGCGGACGAGGAAGTCGCCGGCGCTGAGCGAACCGGTGAGGTTCCTCTCCATCGCGACGAGGAGGAAGGCACGCTCGTCCCGGAGGAGGCCGGCCTCCACGAGGCGGGCCGCGATCCCCGCCGCAGTCTCCCCCGATTCGATCGTGAAGTCCACGACCGTCGGATCGTCGCTCGCGGGGTCGGTGAGCGCGCTTCCGAGGTCCTCCCGGACGAAGTCGGCGACGAACGGGATCCCGAGGGCTCCCGGGTTGCTGTCGGCGAGCCCGACGACGAGGCCCCGGGTGACCGGGCGAAGGACGGTGGCCAGGAGCAGGAGGACGAGAACCGAGGCGACGCCGGCGAAGACCGCGAACCGAAGGAGCCCGCCGACGCCGCTCCGCGGCCGCTGGCGGGCTACGTCGTAGGCGCTCACGGTCCCGGCCCGGCGCGTCGCGGAACCGCGGCCGGAGCGGCTGGTCGGCGCGTGGCCGGACGGAGGACGGGCGGGCTCCTCGCGGGACGACGGCTCGGCCAGGTGGGACGGCTCAGCGCGGTACGAAGGCTCAGCCCGGTTCGAGGGCTCCGTGCGGCGCGGCGGCTCCCCATGGGACGGCTCCGCGCCATACGACGGCTCCGACCGGTGCGACCCTGCGGAGGCGGGCGGAACCTCGCCGAGCGGACGGGCCATCGGCTCGCGCCGGCGCCCGGGTTCGCTCGCGTCGCGGGGCCCTCCCCCACCGCGGATCGTCATGCCTGCTCCTCGTGCTCGGATTCGATGCCGCGATCGCGTTCCGCGTCGGGCGCGGCGGCAACCAGCTCGCCGGGCGTGCCATCGCGTCGAGCCGCGAGCTCGTCCTCCAAGATCACGGCGGCCGCCTCGCGATCGATGCGGGCCCGGTGCGCCGCGCGTCGGACGCGACCGGGCGGCCCGCCCGACGACCCGCGGCCGGGGTTCCCGACGCGCGATTCGGCCACGTGGCTGGACAGGCGCTCGTCGCGCAGACGGACGGGCAGGCCCGTCTGTGTCGCCACCGCGACCGCCCAGGAGCGGGCGCCGACGGCCATCGGCCCTTCGCCGCCGTCCATGTCGAGCGGGAGGCCGACGATGACCTCGTCGATCCCGTTGGCCGCGACGATCCTGGCAATCGCCTCGATGTCGGCCGCGGGCGTCTTCCGGCGGGCCAGCGTCGCCAGCGGCCGGGCGCCCGCTTCGCCGTCCTCCGCGACCGCCAGGCCCACCCGGCGCGTGCCGAGATCGATCCCGAGGAGCCTCGTCACGGCGCCGCGGACGGACTGACCGGGGAGACGGCGGGTTCGCCGCTGCCGCTCGACGCAGGCGACGTGCCGGGTGCGGGCGTCGTGCCGGCCGGGTCAGGCGACGGCACAGGCGACGACACCGGCGACGCAACGGGCGGTGCGGCCGATTCGACGGCGCCAGACGGGCCGGGGGGCGCACCGGTCACCCCGGGCGTGGACTCGACCGGGGGCACGCCGACGATGACGATCGTGATCCGCGCGTCGATGCCCGTCACCGTGGTCGCCCAGTCGGGCCAGAGCACGACGTCGGCGATCCCGTACGGGGCCAGGGCGGCCTGGGCCTCGTCGGGGGACGTGCCCTTGACCAGGGCCCCGACCTCGTCCTCGGTCACGCCGCGAACGGCCTCTGCCGCAGCGGTCACGGGGAACCGCACGATCTCGCCGTCCGCCGTCCCATCGCCGATCGCGACCGTCGCGGAACCGTCCCGGATCGCCATCCCGGGCGGCACCTCGGTCGCGAGCCGGTCCGTGGCGATCTGCTCCAGGGGGCTCGGGTCCGCCGCCACCACGGTCCCGTCCGCGGTGAGCGTCAGGTCGAAGGTGGTGACTTCCCGATCCACGAGGTCGGCTGCCGGCTCGGACGGCACCGCCTCACCGCGGCGCGCCGTTTCGGGATAGGGCGTCGTCCCCGTCGGAATCCCCGGCGGGGCCATGGCAACCTCTGCCAGCTGCGCGTCGAGCTGCTTCGTGAGGGCGGCCACGGCCTTCGTGACGTCCTTCTCGGTGATCCTCGGGAACTCGTCGCGCGCACCCCCCGACGTTGCCTTCGGGTTCGTGACCTTGATCACGACGTCGTTGAGAGCGCCGGGGATCACCGTGATCGTGCCTGCTGCGACGTTCCCGGCCGGGCCGTCGCGCTGCGCCCGCACGTCCACGCTCTTGTTCTGGCAGGTGATCTTGTTCGGGAGATCGAGGATGGCAACCGGGAGGAACGCCGCTTCCCGCGTCGTGAAGGCGACCCCGGCCCCCGTCCGGACGATCGTCCCCTTGGCGATCGTGTACGACCGGGTGGGATCGCAGTTCGTCCAGCGGACGGCTCCGCTCGCTGCCGATGACTCGACCCGCGTCCCGGTCGCCTTGAACGTGCCGCTCGCCGAGAGCGGGATGTCGATCCGGGTCGCGGGGATCGTCGCCGTCGCGGGATCCACGGCCACGGCGTCGGGGTCGGCGACACCGGTGAACGCGACCGGTCCCACGGGCGCGGCCACGAGATGGAGGGTCACCGTCGCCGTCGGGAGCATGACGTAGCCGACCGCCGCGGCGGCCCCGCCGGCAAGACCGAGAACGAGCAGCACGGCCAGCACGACCGGCCAGCGACTCCGCCGTCGCGGTCCCGCCGCGGCCCCGGCCGCAAGACCCGTGGACGGACCGACCGGACCGCGGTTCGGGCCGGGATCGACGTAGGCGGGCCGAACGCGCACGGGCGGCGGGGGCCCCTTCGGCGCGGGCGCCCGGGAGACCCCCGACGTCGATGGTCCGGGTGTCGAGGGTCGGGCGTGCCCGCCGCGCCGTGCGGCGCCCCTGCTCGCCGCCGCGGAGCCGGTCTGCGCGGCGCCCGCGGTGCCCACACTGGCCGCACCCGCCCCCGAGGCCGCGCCTGCCGCCCCGGCGGCCGCACTTGCCCCCGCGGCCGCGCCCAGGACCGCCGCACCCGCGGACCCGATCACCCGCGTCTTCGCGCCGGCCACCTCATCGCCGTCGCCCGCCCCCTCGTCGCCGGCCCCGCCCGGACCACCCCCGCCGGCCTGCGCGTCCTCGTATTCCGTGATCGTCGCGAAGACGGGCAGGCCGGCCGACGCGGCGAGCGCCCGGGTCGAGCCCTCCGGGGCCACGATGGCGAGGCGTCGACTCCGGATCGTCGCTTCGTGGGCGAGGAGCCGGAAGTTGATCCGGCTCGTCGCGATCCGCGAGCCAGCGGGCAGGACGATCGCGACGTCCACGTCGGACGCGGTCCGGATGCGGGCGGCGGCCGAGGTGATCTCGTCGTCGACGTCGAGGTAGACGGTGCTCATCGCCAGGCCTACAGCTTCATCGCCCGGAGGACCCGGCGGAGGGCCGCGTCGAGCGGGTCGCGCTCCGCCTGGAGGGCGATCGCCTGGTTCGCCAGCCCGAGCGGCGTGACGTCCTGCTGGTCCACCAGGAGCTTCGTGGCGTCGGTGAGGTTCTCGACCATCTCCGGCCCCATCACCGAGACCTCCGGGGGACGGCTGAAGGGAAGGCGCCGCCAGAACGCCTCGGTCCGCAGCGCCGCCGCGGTCTCGGGCAGCCGCGAGCCGCCGCCGCAGAGGTAGATCCGCGAGGGCAGCATGTCGCCGCCGCCGAGCTCGTCGAGGACCAGCTCCATGCCCGCCCCCCAGACGGCGACGTCGTCGGCGACGATCCCCGCGATCTCGTCGCGACGCTCCACCTCGAGGCCGCGGGCGTAGTCCACCTTGAGCGATTCGGCCCGAGGGAACGGGAGGTCCAGGCGGTCGGCGAGCGACTTCGTGAAGGCGCGCCCCGCGAGGGCGAACATCCGCGTTCCTTCGATCCCGCCCGAGCGGACGAGGGCGACGTCGGTGGTGCCGCCCCCGATGTCCACGAAGAGGGCGCCCGCCTGGCGGACCTGCTCGCTGCCGACGACCCGGGCGACCGCATACGGCTCGGCGACGATCTCGAGAAGCTCCAGGTCGAGCTCGGCGGCAACGCTCTCGAGGGCGCCGAGGTGGACGAGGGGGGCGAAGGCGTTGAAGATCCCGATCTTCACGTGGCGGCCCTGGAAGCCCACCGGGTTCGTCACCGCGTAGCCGTCGATGCTGGCCGAGGTCACCGCCGCGTGGACCAGGCGGACGTCCACGTTGGGGAGCCCAGTCTCCCAGGTGATCGCCCGCTCGGCCTCTTCGAGGGCCTCCCGCTGGACGCCGTCGATGAGCCGCTGGAGCTCGGCATCGGTGATCGGGACGTCGGCCTTCTTGCGCTCCTGGGTGTGGGAGGTCGTGAAGCCCTTCACGAGCTCGCCGGCGATCCCGATGACGACCTGGGTCGGCCGGAAGCCGGCCATCTCCTCCGCCTCCTGGAGGGCGACGGCGCAGTTGTCGACCACGGCGCCGATGTCGGCGACGGTCCCCGACTGCATGTGGGCGAGGCCCTGGCGCTTGCGGCCGACACCCCGGACGGTGCCGTGATTGCGCTCGTCGATCTCGAACACGAGGGCCTTGGCGAACTCGGTGCCCACGTCGAGCGCCGTGCAGGCGGCCAGCTGGTCGTCGCCGTCGCGCTGCCAGAAGCGACGCAGGAAGGCCATGCCGCTCCCCTACTCGCCCGGGGCCGGGGCGGGCCCGGACGCGACGGGGGGCGCCGCGCCGGCCGTGGCGATGACGGCGGCGCGCAGGGCCGCCAGGGCGTCGGGGATCCCCTCGCGCCGGGTGCCCTTGCCCTGGGCCATCTCCGGGCGTCCGCCGCCCCGCCCCGCGAGCGCCGTCATCGCCGCGCGGACGAGGTCACCGGCGGCGATCCCGCGAGCCACCAGGTCGTCGGAGACGGACACGAAGATCTGGGGCTCGTCGGCGTCGAGGGCCAGCGCCACGACCCCTGACGGCAGGGCCCCCCGAACCTCCTTCGCGGCCGCCTTCATCGCGTCGATCGACGCCCACGGCGCGGCCCGGGCGACGAGG
>JBBSAS010000124.1:0-5593 GCA_038252055.1 Candidatus Limnocylindrales bacterium | reverse complement strand
GCCAGCGTTCCCGACGCGGTCCCGATCCGGGATCGGGGGACCGACCCGAGGACGGCGCTGCTGTTCGGGCTCGAGAAGAGCCCCTGCCCCGCGCCGATCAGGGCGAGGCGCCAGGCGAGGTCCGGGATCGCGAAGTCGGGGGGCAGCCGGGTGAGCGCGAAGAGCCCGATCGCCGTGATCGCCACGCCCACGCTCGCCGGAAGGCGCGGACCGATGCGGTCCGAGAGCATCCCGCTGAGCGGCGAGAAGAGAGCCGAGGTGATCGGGATCGGCGTGATGAGCAGGCCGGCCTCGAGCGGCGTGAAGCCGGACCCCTGCTGGAGGAGGAAGGGCAGCAGGAACGTCGCTGTGAAGAGGCCGGCGAAGACGATCGCCACGCTCACGAGGCCGGCGGAGAACGCCCGGATCCGCAGGAGCGCGAGGTCCACCATCGGATGGGACGCCCGGCGCTCCACGGCGACGAACGCGCTCCCGAGGACCAGGAAGGCCGCGACGAGGCCCAGGGTGAGCGGGCTCGTCCAGCCCCACGACTGCCCGTCGATGAGGGCCAGGAGGAGGGCGAACACGGCCGCCCCGCCGAGGCCGGCTCCGGCCACGTCGAACGAGCGGCGGCCCTCGCGGGGGCGTTCCGCCGGCAGCACCCGAGCGGCCCACAGGAAGGCGAAGATCCCGACCGGCACGTTGACCAGGAAGATCGCGCGCCACGAGCCGACCTCGGTCAGCAGCCCCCCGAGCGCGGGTCCCAGGCTCAGGCCGATCGAGACGCTGATCGCGTTGAGACCGAGGGCCCGGCCGCGCTCGCCGGGGCCGAACGTCCGGGCGACGATCGCCGGGCCCATCGACTGGAGCATCCCGGCGCCAAGGCCCTGGAGCACCCGGAAGAGGACCAGCACCGCAGCCCCCGGGGCGAGGCCGCACAGCGCGCTCGCGCTCGTGAAGACGAGAAAGCCGGCCAGGTAGACCCGCCGGAACGTCAGCACCTCGCCGAGCCGCCCGAACGGGAGAAGGGTGCTGCCGACGACGAGCAGGTAGGCCACGACGACCCACTCCACGGTCGCGAGGTCGACGCCGAACGACTCCTGGATCCGAGGCAGCGAGACATTCACGATGCTGCCATCCAGGGTCGCCATGAAGGTCCCGACGGAGACGGCCGAGAGGATCAGCCACTTCCGCCGCTCGGGCGGGAGATCGGTTCGGGCCGCCGCGTGTTCCACCGGGGCAGTGAACGGCGCGCCCTCTGGTCGCGGCCAGTGCCGAACGGCGCGTGTTCGACCGCCGGACGGCGGCTGGGGAGCGTGGCGGCCGTTGGGGAGCGTGGCGGGCGCTGCGGGCGCCACCAGGGACCCCGATACTGCCCCGATGACACGCACCGCCCGGCCCTCGAACGGCATCGCGGTGCTGTTCCTCGCTGCCGCGACGATTCTCGCGGCGGGGTGCGGCGCCCGGCCGGCGATCCCGGTCGCCCGTTCGTCGGCACCGTCGCACCCCGCGGCCTCTGGCCCGGTGGACCGCCTCGCGCCCGTCCCCGGCGCGCCGGATCACCCAGGCAGCCGCGCCGATGACGCGACGCTCGTCCGGATCGTCGACGGCGACACGATCCGGGTGATCGTCGGCGGCGTGGAGGAGCGGGTTCGCTACATCGGGATTGACACGCCCGAGATCAACGCGAGCTCGCCTGCCACGCCCGAGCCGTACGCGGAGGCCGCGACCGCCGCCAACGAGCGGCTTCTCGCCGGCGGACGGATCGTGCTCGAACGGGACGTCTCCGAACGTGACCGTTTCGGGCGGCTCCTGCGGAACGTCTGGGTCGAACGCGACGGCGCGTGGACGTTCGTGAATCTCGCCCTCGTCGCCGAGGGGTTCGCACAGGCCTCCACGTTCCCGCCCGACGTCGCGTACGCGGACCTGCTGCGCACGGCCCAGCGGACCGCCCGGGCCGAGGGCCGGGGCCTCTGGGGCGCCACCTCGCCCTGAGGCGGAGCCCACGGGACGCGACGCGTCAGCGGCGGGCGACGATCGCGAGGATCTCGTCTCCGTATCGCTCGAGACGGGCCTGCCCCATCCCCCTCACCCGGCGGAGCGCCGCGAGCGAAGTCGGCCGTTCCGCGACGATCCCGTCGAGGAGCGCGTCCGGGGCGACGACGTAGGCCGGGACGCCGTCGGCACGGGCGTGGTCGGAGCGCCATGCGCGGAGGGCGGCTCCGAGGGCGTCGTCGCCGGGCCGTCCCCCTCCCGGCGCCCGATCCGGCGGGCCGGGGTGGATCCGCACCCGGCCGGGCCTGCCGCGCACCGGTGTCCTCGCCGATCCCGGCCGAGGCGCCCGGCCCGGCGCCTCGAGATCGCGGAGGAACCGGCTTGGACGTCGCCGGGACTCGCGAACGCCCGCTCCCGCGCGCAGCTCCGCCCAGGAGAGGTGGAGGTGCCGGCGAGCCCGGGTGAGCCCCACGTAGAGGAGGCGGCGCTCCTCGGCCAGCGCCGCGTCGTCATCGGTGGCCTGCCGGATCGGCAGGATCCCCTCCTCGAGTGACGGGAGGAGCACGGCGTCCCACTCCAGCCCCTTCGCCCGGTGGAAAGTCAGCAGGTTCACGCCGTCCTCCGAGCCGGCGGCCTCGGCCGCGCCCCGGGCCTCGAGGGCCTCGACGAGCGCGGCGCGGTCGATCCCGGGGCCCGCGGCGGCCGCCTCGCGCACGATCTCGAGCACGAGCGCCAGCGACGCCGTCCGCTCGCGGGCCTCGAACCCGGTCGCCTCGCCGTCGGGATCGAAGCCGAGATCGGCCCGCAGGCGCTCCTCGAGGGCGGTCACGAGCTCCGCGCCGCGCGCGTCGTCGGGAAGTCGGCGCAGGAGTCGGAGCGCCTGGCGGACCTCGGGCCGTTCGAAGAAGCGCTGCCCGCGCACGCGGAAAGCGATCCCGGCCCGCGTGAGAGCCGCCTCGATCGGGGGAACCTGGGCGTTCATCCGGACGAGGACGGCGATCTCGCCGGGCGGCGTGTCGCCCGCGACCAGGCGACGGATCGTCGTCACGAGCAGGTCGAGCTCCGTCTCCTCGCCGGGACAGCGCCGGATCGTCGGCAGGGGGCCCGAGGGCGACGTCGCCACGAGCCGCTTGCGGCGGCCGTCTGCCGCGAGGAGCCGGTTCGCGAGGGCGAGGACCTCGGGGCTGCTCCGGTAGTTGCGCTCGAGCGTCACCTCGCGAGCGCCCGGATGCCGGGTCGCGAACCCGGCCAGGTAAGTCGATGTCGCCCCGGCGAACGTGTAGATCGTCTGGTCCTCGTCGCCGACGACGCAGAGGTCGTCGCGGTCGCCGAGCCACAGCTCGAGGAGCCGCTCCTGGAGCGGGTTCGTGTCCTGGTACTCGTCCACGGAGAACCAGGTGTAGCGGGAGCGGACCGTCTCGGCGGCCTCCTCGTCGGTCTCGAGAAGGTCCGCCGTGCGGGTGAGCATGTCGTCGAAGTCGAGCCGGCCGGCCCGCTCCTTCTCGCGCTCGTAGCCTGCCCAGAGCCGGACGAACAGCTCGACCGGGACCGGCGGGGTTCGATCGCCGGCCTGCTGCGCGTAGGTCGTCGGCGTGAGGCGCCGGCTCTTCGCCCATTCGATCTCGTCGGCGAGGTCCTTGGCCGGCGTGAAGCGATAGCCGCCGGGCAGCGCCCGGGCCAGCCGGCCGATGATGGGGACCTTCGAATCGAGGACGGCGGGCGCCGGCTGCCCGTCGTGCCGCGCCGGCCAGAAGTGGCGGAGTTGGGCGAGGGCCGCTGCATGGAACGTGCGCGCCGCGATGGCGGGGAAGCCGAGCGCCCGCAGCCGGGCCGCCATCTCGCCGGCCGCCTTGTCCGTGAACGTGACGACGAGGACGCGCCGGGGGTCCACCGCGCCCGTCGCGACCGCGTACGCGACCCGGTGGCTGATGACCCGGGTCTTCCCGGAGCCCGCGCCGGCATGGATGACGAGCGGCCCGCGGGTGATCCGGACCGCTTCCGCCTGGGCGTCGTCGAGGCCGGCTAGGAGTGTCTCCGGGTCGCCGGGCGTCACGGTCGCGGGTTCCCCCCGGACCGGTTCGGCCCCGTCACGTGCCCGGGGCCACGGGATCCAGCCCGTGCGCAAGGGACGCGTCGGCGAGGCGCCGGTCATAGGTCACGACGGCTTCGAGTTCGGCGCCGAGGAGCGCCGCCGAGGCGAGGTGGATCGCGTCGAGCGTTCTGAGAGCCGCCGGGCCGATCGATCCCGCGGCCTCGACCAGGGCGAGGTCCAGGCCGATCGCGGGGATCCGTCCGAGCACGTCCTCGACGCGATCGCGTGGGACGTTGCCTCGCCGGGCCACCGCACGGCGAACCTCGACGAGCCCCACCACGCTCGTGGCCTGCGACCGATGCTCGCCGAGGTAGGCGGCCAGCGCGCCGGTCTCGTCCTCCGGGGCGATCAGCTTCACGATGGCCGACGCGTCCAGGTAGACGGTCACCTGGCCTCCTCGTCGCGGATGGCTGCGAGGACCTCCGAGAGGCGCGGGCCGGGCCCGATCGGCGGCGGCGATGCGACGTCCGCGAGGTTGCCTCCCCGGCCGAGGGTCGCTCGGCCCTCGGCGATCAGGCGCTCCAGGGCGCCCAGGCGGCGTGGCGGCAGCGGCGTCAGCCGCGCGACGGGCCGGCCGTGCTCGGTCACCTCCAGGACTTCGCCAGCCTCGATCCGGCGCAGGTAGACCGAAAGGTTCTGGCGCAGCTCGCGGACGCCCACGCGGTCGAGCGCGGGTTCATCACCCGACCTCGTGTCGCGTTCTCGGTCGTGCTCGCCCCGGACGGGGTACGGAGCGGGCTCGTCGATCGTCGCCATGTAGCACATGGTAGCACAGGGGTCGACCCCAGCCCGCCGGCGCGGGCCGCCTCCCCACCGCAGCGCGCCGCCGACGCGAACCCTCCGGCGGCGTTCAGGCGCCGTCCAGCGGGTGGCGCCAACGGAGGCCGGGAAAGCGGCTGAAGTCGCGGTCGGCGGTGATCCACTCGCTGCCGGACTCGATCGCGAGCGCAGCCAGGTAGGCGTCGGGGACGAGGTTGCCCCTCGCGCTCACGGCCAGGCAGAGCCGCTCGAAGATCGCCCAGTGGCGCGGGCCCGGCGTGACGATCACGGCAGTCGGCTGCGCCAGGAGGGCGTCGGCGAAGGCCAGCGCCCGTTCCACCGGGGCCGGAGGGTCGAAGACCCGGGGATGCGTCGCGACGCGGACGAACCCGCTCAGGACGAGCTCCGAGAGGCCGAGGGGTTCGTCCCCCGAGACCGCCGCCTCGAGCCAGGCGCGGTAGCGGCGGTGGTCCGGGCTGCCGTCGTGGAAGACGTGGACGAGGACGTTCACGTCGGGCAGGATCACGGGTTCGCTCCGTCCATCAGGTCGAGGAGCGCGGCGCTGTCGTCGAGGTCGATGCCGGGCGCAAGCCGGCTTCCCCGGAAGCGCGGAAGCCGCGGGCCGGCTGCCCGGGGCCCGGACGTGCGGCGGGCGAGGCTTTCGCGGAGCGCGTCCTCGACGAGGGCATTCAGGGTCCGCCCGGAGGCGGCCGCGCGCGCCTTCGCCTCCGCGAGGAGGTCGTCGTCGATCGAGATCGTGGTGCGCAT
>JBBSAS010000123.1:0-5636 GCA_038252055.1 Candidatus Limnocylindrales bacterium | reverse complement strand
CGGCCCCCCTGCTCCGCGGTCAGCGCATCACCGCCGATCGCGGCCACGCCGCCTCCGCCCACGGCCCCGCCGAACCCGGTCGCGGCCAGGGAGCGGGGAACGTCTCGCCCGATGTCGTGCCGGCGGTGCGCGCCCGGAAAGCAGATCTTCCCGGCGACCTCCTCGGCGGCTGCGCGAGCCGCGGCAAGGTCAGCCCCCCGCCCGACGATCGCGAGGACCCGGCCCCCGTTCGTCTCCCACGCACCGCCCGCCGTGCGCCGCGTCCCGGCATGGAAGACGAGGGCGTCCGCTGCCGCGGCGGTCTCCAGCCCGGTGATGGCGTCGCCCGTGGACGAGGACGCGGGATAGTCCCGCGTGGCCAGGACGACGGCGACCGCGGCGTCCGCCGTCGCCGGCACGAGATCGCCCTCGATGCCGGCCGCTGCGGCCGCCTCGCGGAGCCGACCCTGCGCGGCGGCGAGGAGAAGCGGGCCGAGCGGGGTCGCGAGACGCGGCAGGATCGCCTGGGTCTCCGGGTCGCCGAACCGGGCGTTGAACTCGAGGAGAACGGGGCCGCGGTCCTCGGTCAGGATCAGACCCGCATAGAGGGCGCCCCGGAACGGCGTGCCCCGCCGGGCGAGCTCCGCGAGCGCCGGGCGGTGGACCCGGGCGACCGTCTCGGCGACCAGCGCGTCGGCGAAATCCGGGAGCGGAGAATACGCCCCCATCCCCCCGGTGTTCGGACCGGCGTCGCCGTCGGCGCGCCGCTTGTGGTCTCGGGCGGCGGGCAGAGCGAGCGCATCAACCCCGTCGCACAGGGCGATGACGCTCGCCTCGGGCCCGCGGAGACGCTCCTCGACGACGACGCGCGGCACGCGCGCCCCGTGGTGGGCCGCGGCCGCGGGGATGGAGCCGTCGCCCGCGTCGCTGGGGGGGGTGCCGCCCCCGACGGGCTCGAAGATCGCGGCGAGGGCCGTCTCGGCTTCGGCGAGGGTGTCGCAGACCGTCACCCCCTTGCCGGCCGCCAGCCCGTCCGCCTTGACGACGACCCCCCGACCGGCCGCGGCGAGCTCGCCCGCGAAGGCGCGGGCGAGGGCAAGATCCGCGAACGCCGCGCCCCGCGCGACGGGGATCCCTGCCGCGGCCGCCACCTCCCGGCAGAACGCCTTGCTGCTCTCGATCCTCGCGGCCGCGGCCGATGGACCGAAGACCGCGAGCCCCGCCGCCTCCACGGCGTCCGCGACGCCCGCCACGAGGGGTGCCTCCGGCCCCACGAGCACGAGATCGGCCTCGAGCGCGCGCGCGAAGGCGACGATCGCCGCCGGGTCGAGCGCATCAACGGCCGGTTCGATCCGCACGCCGGGGGTCGTGGCGATCCCGGCGCTCCCCGGGGCGACCACGACCGACTCCACGCCCGGCTCTCCCGCGAGCCGCCAGGCGAGGGCGTGCTCCCTCCCCCCGCCCCCGACGAGGAGGATCCGGCGCGGGGCGGCCGGGCCGACGCTCATCCGGCGGCCGCCGCCGTGGTCGTGCCCGGGTCCGGGGCCGGGGATGAACCCACGCCCGGCCGCGCGGCGCCGAGCGGCCGTCCGTCCATCACGACCGTCTGGGTCCGCTCCGGTCCCACCGAGACGAGACGGATCGGGACGCCCGCGAGCTCCTCCAGCGCGCGGACGTAGGCCCGGGCGTTGGCCGGCAGGTCCTCCGGGCTCCGCGCTTCGTGGATCGCCTCGCGCCAGCCGGCGAAGGATTCGTAGATCGGGGTCGCCCGCGCGACCTCCTCGGCCGACGCCGGCCAGCGGTCCACCCGCTTCCCGTCGATCTCGTAGGCGATGCAGACAAGGACCTCGTCGAGGCCGGAGAGGATGTCGAGCTTGTTGAGGACGATGCTGCTGACGCTGTTGACGTCCACCGCGTAGCGGAGGGGAACCGCGTCGAACCAGCCGACCCGGCGCCGCCGGCCCGTCGTCGTCCCGAACTCGTGGCCCCGGGAGGCAATCCCCTCCCCGATCGCGTCGTGGAGCTCCGTCGGATAGGGACCCGCCCCGACCCGCGTCGTGTACGCCTTCATGATCCCGATGACCTCGGAGACCTGGAGCGGGCCGACGCCGCCGCCCGTGCAGGCGCCGCCCGCCACCGGGTTCGAGGAAGTGACGAACGGGTAGGAGCCGTGGTCGAGATCGAGGAGCGTTCCCTGCGCCCCCTCGAGGAGGACGTGGTCGCCCGCCCGCAGCGCGTCCTGGACGAGACTCGTCGTGTCCGCGACGTGCGGCCGCAGGCGGCGACCCCACCCGAGAATCGTCTCGTGGAGCGCCTCGACGAGGAAGGGCTCGCCGGGATCGCCGAGGAAGGCGAGGCGGGCATTGGCCTCGGGGACCACCCGCTCGAGCTTGCGACGCAGCGCGTCCGGGTCGAGGAGGTCCTCCATCCGGATGCCGATCCGCGAGGCGCGATCAGCGTAGGCCGGACCGATCCCGCGGTTCGTCGTCCCGATCCCGTCCCGCCCGAGGCGGGCCTCCGAGGCCCGGTCGGCGGCGACGTGATACGGCAGAATCACGTGAGCAGCGTGGGAAACGCGGACCTTGCCGACGTCGATCTCCCGCGCGATGAGGGCGTCGAGCTCGGCGATCAGCGTGGCCGGGTTCACGACCACGCCCGGCCCGATCAGCGGCGCGATGTGCGGCGAGAGGACGCCGGACGGGACGAGGTGGAGCTTGAAGACCTCCTCGCCGACGACCACTGTGTGGCCGGCGTTGTCACCGCCCTGGTAGCGGACGACCCATTGGACCTGCTCGGCCAGGAAGTCGGTCGCCTTGCCCTTGCCCTCGTCCCCCCACTGGAGGCCGACGATCACGGTTGCCGGCATGGCCACGCTCCCTTCGGGTTCGCCGCACCGCGGCCTGATGGGCAACAAGAAAGGCCCTCGGCACGGGTGCCGGGGACCTGCCGGATAGACGACCCCTGTGTGCCGGCGTCCCGGGGACGCCCAGGGGCGCAAGGGGTGGCTGCTCGGATCACGTCGTGACCGGGGCGCCGACCTCGGGCAACGGCTCGACTCCTGCGGGGCGGGACGCGGGGCGCCCGCGGCGGACGGGGACCCGAAGAGTATAGCAGGGCCGCCGGCCCGACCGCGGCCGATCGGGGCCTTCAGAGGCGGCCGGCCCGCCGCCTCGACGAGGCTCCTCCGCCGCCCGGCGGGACCTTCCGCGCCGGGTCTCGGTACCTTTGACGACACGGCCCGATCGGTGCCGCGCCGTAGGCTCTGGACGTGGTTCGATTCCTCGGCGCGCTCGGGCTTCTCGCCCCCATCGTCATCCTCGCCATCGCCGCCGTGACGCTCGCCGGCGGTCCCGACGGCGTCCCGTCGCGGCTGATCGAGGCGCTCGCGGGTGGCGTGCTCATCGGCCTCTTCGTCGCCGCCGCCTTCGTCTCGCTCTGGCTGCGGGCCCGGATCCTGCCCGTCATCGCAGCTGTCGAGCGGATGAGCCGCGGCACGACCGAGACGACGGTCCCGGGCCTGCGCGGCGGCCTGGGAGGCCGCTTCGCCGACGCCGTCCACAGCCTCCAGCGCACGCTCGCCGATACGCGCGACGCGGCCACGATCGACCTCCTCACCGGGATCGCGAACCGTCCGGCCATCCTCGCCACACTCTTCACCGAGGTCGACCGCGCGGGCCGCTACGAGCGCTCGCTCGCCGTCGGCTTCGTCGACATCGACCTGTTCAAAGCAGTGAACGACCAGTACGGCCACGAGGCCGGCGACATCGTTCTGCGCGGCGTGGCCGCCACGCTGCGGGGCAACCTGCGGGCCACGGACACGGTCGGCCGGTACGGCGGCGAGGAGTTCATGGTGATCCTCCCCGAGACCGGGCCGGAGGCGGCCGCGGTCATCGCGGAGAAGATGCGCCAGCTCGTCCTCGGGGCTCGCTTCGCGATCCCGGGCCATGACGCGGTCGGGGTGACCGTCTCGATCGGCGTCGCGATCGGCGTGGGCGGGGCCCTCCACGTCGACTCCCTCGTGCGCGACGCGGACGCGGCGATGTACTCGGCGAAGTCGCTCGGCCGCAACCAGGTCTACCTCTTCACCCTCCCCGACGAGGACGCCCAGATCCCCCGGGTCCCGATCTCCCCCGAGGGGCGTGCCCGCGCGCTCGAGGTCGGCCGGCTCGCGAGCGCGGCGGCCGAGCGGGCCCTGATCCAGACCCTCGTGCCCTACGCGAACCACCGGGGCCAGCCATCGGCCCAGATCGCCACGCTCGCGGTCCTGCTCGGACGCCGCCTCGGCCTTCCCGACGCCGACCTGGAGCGCCTCCGGATCGCGGCCCTGCTCCACGACGTCGGGAAGCTGGCGCTGCCGGAGGAGGTCCTCGAGAAGCCCTCCGAGCTCACCTCGATCGAATGGCAGGCGATCGTGCAGCATCCGCGCATCGGCCAGTTGATCCTCGAGCAGGCGGCAGCGATCAAGGACGCCGTCCCGATCGTGCTGCACCATCACGAGCGCTTCGGCGGCAACGGCTACCCGCACGGCCTGCGGGGGCAGGAAATCCCCCTCGGGGCCCGGATCGTGGCCGTCGCCGAAGCATACGACGCGATGGTCCAGGACCGGCCCTACAAGACCGCGATGTCCCACGCGGAGGCGATCCGCGAGCTGAGCCGCCACGCCGGCACCCAGTTCGACCCGGACCTCGTGGAGGCGTTCGTGGAGCTCTTCGCGGACGGCATCCCGGCGCTCGACCCGGCGCTCGTCGCCCTCGTCACGCGCGGGCCGGCCGCCCTCCACGACCCGGCGCCGGCCGCCGGAACCCGTCGCCGTCGCCGCGCCGCGGCGAGCTGACCCACCCCGTCGCCGCAAACGGACCCTCGCCGTGCGGCGAGCTACCAGCGCCCCGGAACCCGCGCGTCGCCGCGAGCTGCGGCCGACGCAGGTGAGCGGCCGGTGAGTCGCCGGTGAGCCAGCGGTGAGCGCCCGGCGCTAGGGTCTTCCTCGGCGGGCCCGCGCGGTCGTCCACGGGGGCTCGCCGCCACCGCCGAGCTGACCCGCCGTCCACGCGAGAGGCCGCTCCCCGGCACCGCCGGGCCGGCCAGGAAGGAACGGACCGATGAACAGGGTCCTCTTGACCGGGCGGCTGACCCGGGATCCCGAGATGCGCGCGCTCGCCTCGGGAAAGCACGTCACGTCCATGTCGGTCGCGACGAACGAGTACGTCGGCAACGGACGCGAGAAGGCCGAGTTCCACGCCGTCATCGCCTGGGAGCGGCTCGGCGACATCTGCGCCCAGTACCTCGGGAAGGGCTCGATGGTCGCCGTGGAGGGCCGGCTCCAGACGCGCCAGTGGGATGATGACGCCGGGAAGCGGCACTGGAAGACCGAGGTTGTCGCCTCGGCCGTGGAGATGCTCTCGGGCCGGCGGAAGAAGGACTACGCCGCCGACGCGCTCGCGGCCCAGGATGAGTCAGAGGCGTCCGATGCCGACGCGGCGGCGATCGCGGCCGCCGGCGACCCGGAGGTCGAAGAACTGCCCGAGGTGGCCGTCGCCTGACCGGGGCCGACAGTGGCGGGCGCCGTCCCGGCGGTGCCCGCCACATTGCCTCGCGCGGGACGCGTCTCCGGCGCCCGCTTCAGCGCAGCTCGAAGAACGAGACGGCGAGGATCACGT
>JBBSAS010000122.1:0-5647 GCA_038252055.1 Candidatus Limnocylindrales bacterium | reverse complement strand
GGGGGAGCGAAGGCCGGGGCATCCCCCGATGGTACGCGGGACGTTCAGTCGAGGGTGATCGTCACGCCCGAGCTGGCACAGCATCCTGCCCGATGACGCTGCGATCCACGGGGCGTAGCATCTCCGAACCATGTGCGCCAACCGGCTCGCCGGCGAGACCAGCCCGTACCTGCTCCAGCACGCCCACAACCCCGTGGACTGGTATCCGTGGGGTCCCGAGGCGCAGGCGCGGGCGCGCGAGCGCGATTGCCCAATCTTCCTCTCGATCGGCTATGCCGCGTGTCACTGGTGCCACGTCATGGAGCGCGAGTCGTTCGAGGACCCGGCCACGGCCGCCTATCTCAACGAGCACTTCGTGGCTGTGAAGGTCGACCGCGAGGAGCGGCCCGACCTCGACGCGATCTACATGGACGCCGTCCAGGCGCTGACCGGGTCGGGCGGCTGGCCGATGTCCGTCTTCCTCGCGCCCGACGGCCGCCCCTTCTACGGTGGCACGTACTTCCCGAACACTCGCCGCCACGGGCTGCCTGCCTTTCGCGACGTGCTCGCCGGAGTGGTCGAAGCTTGGCGCGACCGGCGCGACGATGTCGAGCGGTCGGCAGGTGCGCTGGCCGCGCACGTCGCTCGCCGAGTCCGGCTCTCCGACGGCGACACGACGCTCGACCGGCCACTGCTCGACACGGCCGTCGCCGCCCTCGAGGCCGACTTCGACGCCCGCAACGGGGGATGGGGGACGGCGCCGAAGTTTCCCCAGCCGATGGCGATCGACTTCCTCCTCCGACGGGCCGCCGCCGGAGACGACCGGGCCCTCCCCCTTGCCCGGACGGCGCTCGATCGGATGGCCGCCGGGGGGATCCACGATCAGCTCGCCGGCGGGTTTGCCCGCTACGCGACCGACGAAGCGTGGCTCGTCCCGCACTTCGAGAAGATGCTCTACGACAACGCCCAGCTCGCCCGGGCGTACGTCCACGCCTGGGCGCTGACCGGCTCGCCCGGCGACCTGGAGGTCGCCATGGCGACCCTCGACTTCGTCGCCCGCGCGATGACCCTTCCCGATGGGACGTTCGCGGCGAGCCTCGACGCCGACACGGAGGGCCAGGAGGGGGCGACCTACACGTGGACGACCGGTGAGGTCCGGACGACGCTGGCCGACGCCGCGCTTGCCGACGCCGCGCTTGCCGACGCCGCGCTCGCCGACGCATGGCCGCTCTTCGCCGCGGCGTACGACGTCACCGACGCCGGCAACTGGGAGGGTCGCGTGATCCTCCACCGGATCGCGTCCGACGCGGAGCTCGCGCAACGGTTCGGGCGCTCGGCAGAGAACGTGGCGAAGGTCCTGGGACGAGCCCGGGCGGCGCTCCTGGCGGCACGGGACCTGCGGCCGCAGCCGGCCCGGGACGACAAGGCGCTCGCCGGATGGAACGGCCTGATGATTGCCGCGTTCGCCGACGCGGCGGCGCTCCTCGGGCGCGAGCCCGCCGGGCGCCGCCCGGCCGCCGGCCGGGACGCCGAGCCGATCGTGGCCGCCGCTGCGCGCTACCGGGCCATCGCCGAGCGGGCCGCGGGCCGGCTGCTCGAGGTCCTGCGGGAGCCCGACGGGCGCTTCCGGCGCTCCTGGAAGGATGGTCGGGCGCTCCACGCCGGCACCCTCGAGGACCAGGCCGCGATGGCCGAGGGGCTGCTCGCCCTCTACGAGGCGACGGCCGACGAGCGCTGGTTCGTGGCGGCCCGGGAGACCGCCGATGCCATCCTCCACCACTTTGCTGACCCCGCGGGCGGATTCCACGACACCGCCGACGATGCCGAGGCGCTCGTCGCCCGGCCGCGGTCGCTGCAGGACAGCGCCGTTCCCTCGGGCGGGGCCATGGCTGCCATGGTGCTCCTGCGGCTGGCCGCCCTCACTGGGGAGGACCGCCTCGCCGACGCCGCGGAGGCGGCGATCGGAACGGTGGGGACCGCTGCGGCAACCCATCCCCTCGGCTTCGCCCAGTGGCTCACGGCGATCGACTGGCTCGTCGGGCCGGTGGACGAGGTGGCGATCGTCGGCGAGCCCGACGACGCGGGGACCCGGCGTCTCGCGGCGGTCGCCCGCGGCACGTCGAACGACCCGGGTTGGCGTCCCCGCCAGGTCCTCGCGGTCGGCCCGCAGCCGGGAGCCAGCGCGGTGCCGCTCCTCCAGGGGCGCTTCTCGCTCCGCGGCGCCCCGACCGCCTTCGTCTGCCGCGGGTTTGCCTGCCGCCAGCCGGTGACCGAGCCCGAGGCTCTCGCGGCGATCCTGGCGGGGTAGGCGCGGGCTCCAGGATCGCGCCGTACCGGGCCGCCCTGCGCGAGGTGGACGACCTCGCAACGCCCTTCGCCGCCCATTTCGGGCTACCAGGGCCGAGGGGCAACCTGGAGCTCGCCGCGGCGGCGGCGGCGGAGCTCAACCACGCCACCCTCGAGCGGCTGGCCCGCTCCGCGGACGAGCACGCCCCGATCCTGTCACCTGCCGCCCACGGCGTCCGTAACGCGACTTCGTCGGCTGCGGGAGTCGACGAAGCTCGCGACGAGTGCCTCGGACCCTGTCACCTGCACGCTGGGGCAAGGAGCTGATCGAGTACCGGGCCGCTCGAGGGTCCGCCAGCGGTGGAGACTGACCCCCGGGACGCATGCCGCGGCGAGCGAGCTGCGATACGGCTCACCACAGCATCATTTGGCAGGATCGCGCCGCTCCCGCGGCGCGGCGCCGCTCCCGCCCAGCCGCGCCGCGCCGCGCCGCGTGGTGGCCACGACCGGCACGCCGACGCCACGCCCCGGGACGCCCCTCGCCCCCGGCCCGCACGTGCTGTGCCGGGCCCCCGAACTGCCCGGCCACGCCCCGCGCGGCCGCGCCCCTACACGGCCGGCTCGAGCGCCTCCTCGAACTGGCTCCGGTAGAGCTCGGCGTAGAAGCCGCCGGCCGCGAGGAGCCCCTCGTGGCTGCCCTGCTCGACGATCTTCCCCTCGTTCATCACGAGGATCAGGTCGGCGTCGCGGATCGTGGAGAGCCGATGGGCGATGACGAAGCTCGTCCGGCCCTTCATGAGGCGGCCCATCGCGCGCTGGATCAGGACCTCGGTCCGGGTGTCCACGGAGCTCGTGGCCTCGTCGAGGATCAGGATCTCGGGATCGGCCAGGAAGGCCCGGGCGATCGTGAGGAGCTGCTTCTCGCCGGCCGAGACGCTCGTCGCGTCGTCCGTGAGGACGGTGTCGTAGCCGTCCGGCAGGGTGCGCACGAAGTGGTTGACGTGGGCCGCCTCGGCGGCGGCGAGGATCTGCTCCTCGGTCGCCCCCTCGCGCCCGTAGGCGATGTTCTCCCGGATCGTCCCCCCGAAGAGCCAGGCGTCCTGGAGGACCATCCCGAAGGTGCCCCGAAGGTGGTCGCGGCTCATCTCCCGGATGTCCACGCCGTCCACGGTGATCCGCCCGCCGTCGATCTCGTAGAAGCGCATCAGCAGGTTGACGAGGGTCGTCTTGCCGGCTCCCGTGGGGCCCACGATCGCGACCGTGTCTCCCGGCTCGGCCACGAGGTCGAGATCCTCGAGGAGGGGCTTGTCGGGCAGATACCGGAAGCTGACCCGCTCGAAGGCGACCCGGCCGGCGACCTGCTCGAGGACCCGGGGCGTTGTTGTCTCGGGCTCCTGCTCCGGCTCGTCGAGGAGCTCGAAGACGCGCTCAGCGGAGGCGACCGCGCTCTGGAGGACGTTCATGATGCTGGCCGTCTGGATGATCGGCATCGTGAACTGGCGGGAGTACTGGATGAAGGCCTGGACGTCGCCGAGCGACATCGTGCCCGATGCGACGCGCACCCCGCCGATGACGCAGATCGCCACGTAGTTGAGGTTCGCCAGGATGCTCATCGAGGGCTGGATCGTCCCGGAGATGAACTGGGCCCGGAACGAGGCGTCGTAGAGCCCGTCGTTCTCCCGGTCGAACGTCTCGATCGCCTCGGCCTGGCGCCCGAAGGCCTTGACGATCGCGTGGCCGCTGTGCATCTCCTCCACGTGGCCGTTGAGGGTCCCGGTCCGCTCCCACTGGGCCGCGAACTGGACCTGCGAGCGCCGAGCGATGAGGAGCGTCACGACCACCGAAGCGGGGACGACGAGGACCGAGATCAGCGCCAGGAGCGGGCTGATCCAGAGCATCATCGCGAGCACGCCGATCACCGTGAAGACCGCGGTGATGAGCTGGGTCAGGCTCTGCTGGAGCGTCTGGGCGATGTTGTCGATGTCGTTGGTGACCCGGCTCAGGATGTCGCCCCGCGACTCGCGGTCGAAGTAGGCGAGGGGGAGCCGGCCGAGCTTCTCGTCCACGCGCCGGCGGAGCCGATAGACGGTCCGCTGGGTGACGCCGGCCATGATGTAGGACTGCGCCCAGCTGAAGAGGGCGCTCGCGATGTAGACGCCGGCGACGATCGCGAGGACCGCCCCGAGCGCCCCGAAGTCGATGCCCTGGCCGGGGACGACGTTCTTCATGCTCGCCAGCATGTCGGCCAGGTTGTCCTGGCCCGCGGCTCGCAGACCGGCGACGGCCTGCTCGATCGTCACGCCGGCGGGGAGTTGCTTGCCCACGACGCCCTCGAAGATGATGTCGGTGGCGTTGCCCAGGATCTTCGGGCCCACGATCGCGAACAGGACGCTGACGATCGCGAAGACCATGACGATCGCGACGAGGGGCCGCTCGGGCCGCAGCTCGCCCATGAGCCGCCCGAACGACCGGCGAAAGTTGAGCGCCTTCGCGCCGCCCGCGCCCATCCCCATCATCGGCCCGCCCGGCCCGCCCGGCCCGCCCGGCCCGCCGGGGCCGCGTCGCATCGGGCGGCCGCCGCCGGGACCGTGGCCCATGCCCGGCTCGCTCATGCGACCTCCTCCGCGGTGAGCTGGGAGAGGACGATCTCGCGGTACGTGGGGCAGGTCTCCATCAGCTCGGCGTGGGCGCCGATTCCGGCCACCGCCCCGTCGTCCTCGAGGACGACGATCCGGTCGGCGTGGAGGATCGTCCCGACCCGCTGGGCCACGATGATGACGGTCGCGTCGGCGAGCTCGCGGCGGATCGCCGCCCGGAGGCGCGCGTCGGTCCGGAAGTCGAGGGCGCTGAAGCTGTCGTCGAAGACGTAGATCTCGGGCCGCTTCACGAGGGCCCGAGCGATCGCCAGGCGCTGGCGCTGGCCGCCCGACACGTTCGTGCCGCCCTGGGAGATCGGCGAGTCGAGGCCCTCGGCCATCTCCTCGACGAAGGCCCGGCCCTGGGCGATCTCGAGGGCCTGCCAGAGGGCCTCGTCGGTGGCGGTCTCGTCGCCGTAGCGGAGGTTGCTCGCGATCGTCCCGCTGAAGAGGAAGGCCCGCTGGGGGACCAGGCCGATCCGGGACCAGAGGTCGGGGCGGTCCATCGCCCGCACGTCCACGCCGTCCACGAGGACGGTGCCGCCGGTGGCGTCGTAGAAGCGGGGGAGGAGGTTGATCAGGGTGGACTTGCCGCTGCCCGTGCTGCCCACGATCGCGGTCGTCTCGCCGGGTCCGGCGGTGAAGGAGATCGCCCGCAGGACCGGCGCCTCGGCGCCCGGGTAGCGGAACTCGACGTCGCGGAACTCCACTCGGCCCGTGCGCGGCGGGCTCACCGGGGAGGGCGG
>JBBSAS010000121.1:0-5680 GCA_038252055.1 Candidatus Limnocylindrales bacterium | reverse complement strand
TCCGGGCGCGTCTCGAGCCAGAGCAGGTCGTCGCCATCCCAGCTGGCCTCCGAGAGCCGGACCGACCCGGCGACGAGCGCCTCCGGCGGAATCGTCGAACGCCAGGATCCGTACGAGGCTACGGTGGGCTCGACCGGTCGTTCGTTCGTCATCACCATCGGTTCGTCGCGGCTTACGTGCCGGTGTGCCAGGAGGCCATGTAGGCCTTCTGCTCGTCGGTCATCTCGTCGATATGGATCCCGAGCGCCTCGAGCTTCAGGCGGGCGACTTCGGCGTCGATCGCCTCCGGGACGACGTAGACCGTCGGCTCGAGCTCCGCGTGGTGGGCGACCACGTACTCGGCGGAGAGGGCCTGGTTGGCGAAGCTCATGTCCATGACCGCGGCCGGGTGGCCCTCGGCGGCGCCGAGGTTCACGAGCCGGCCCTCGGCGATGAGATGGAGCTTGCGGGGACCCAGGTCGAACTCCGCGAGGTTCTCGCGAATCTCCCGGACGTGGCCCTCGGCGAGCGCCCGCAGGGCGACGAGGTCGAGCTCCGCGTCGAAGTGGCCGCTGTTGGCCATGATCGCGCCGTCCGGCATCGCCGCGAAATGCTCGCGGCGGAAGACGTTGACGTTCCCGGTCGCGGTGATGAAGAGCTCGCCCCAGGGGGCGGCCTCGTCGACGGTCTTCACCTCGAAGCCGTCCATGAGCGCCTCGAGGGCTCGAACCGGGTTCACCTCGACGACGGCGACGCGGGATCCCATCCCCTTGAGGCGGGCGGCGATCCCCTTCCCCACCCAGCCGTAGCCGGCCACGACGGCCCGGCGCCCGGCGAGGAGGATGTTCGTCGCCCGGAGGATCCCGTCGAGCGTGCTCTGGCCGGTCCCGTAGCGGTTGTCGAAGAGGTGCTTCGTCTCGGCCTCGTTGACCGCCACGACCGGGAAGCGGAGGGCCCCGTCGGCGGCCATCGCCCGGAGGCGGATGACCCCCGTCGTCGTCTCCTCGGTCCCCGCGAGGACACCGGGGAGCAGCTCGGTCCGCGAATCGTGGAGCAGGCTCACGAGGTCGCAGCCGTCGTCCATCGTGACCTGCGGCTTCGTGTCGGCGATCGCGTTGAGATGGGCGTAGTAGGTGTCGCGATCCTCGCCCCGGCGGGCGTAGACGCCGATGCCGTAGCGGGCGGTGAGGGCAGCCGCCACGTCGTCCTTCGTGGAGAGCGGGTTGCTCGCGGCGAGGACGATCTCCGCGCCCCCGGCCGCCAGGGTGCGGGCCAGGTTCGCCGTCTCGGTCGTGACGTGCAGGCAGGCCGCCACGCGCACGCCGGCCAGGGGCCGCTCGCGCTCGAACCGCTCCCGGATGAGGCGCAGGACGGGCATCTCGCGCTCGGCCCATTCGATCCGCCGGACGCCCTCGTCGGCGAGTCCGAGGTCGGTGACGTCGTGGGGTGGCAGGCTGGTCGGGATCGTCATGGGGTCGGGTCTCTCCGGTGTGGCACGATCGGTGGCGGGCCCGCCGATTATGCGGCCCCGCGCCGGATCGAACCGGCGGGCCGCTTCGTGCAAGGCAGCGGCTATCGGTCGCGACCGAGGAGGCGCCGGACCGGAGCCGTCAGCGAGCGGATCAGGCTGCCCTCCGGGTCGTCGCGGTGGACAAGGCGCTCCTCGAAGCGGACGTGCTCGCGGTAGCCGAGCTTGCGATACGCCTGCAGGGCCGGCGGGTTGTCGGCCCGCACGTTGAGGGCCACCTGGTCACAGGTGCGGAGCAGCTCGGCGGTGACGGCACCCGTGACGGCCGTCGCGTAGCCGCGGCCCCGGAAGTCGGCCTGAGTCATCACGTTCCCGACCACCCCGAGGCGTGCCTCCGGCGAGACCACGTGGGTTCCCGCGGCCGAGACGAGGCGGCCGCCGACGCGGATCCCCATGTAGACCCCCTCCTCGATCGCCGTCGGCGGGAGCCAGGCTGTGAAGCCGAGCTGGTAGAGGCGGTTGAGATCGCCGATCTCGACCGGCAGGAGACGGGCGACGTCGGCCGGGTAGGGCCGGAACGAGGCTCGGTCCACCCACATGCGCACCATCTGCGGCCCGGGTTCCACCCGGTAGTGCGCCTCCAGGGCCGCGAGGCTCCCCGGGAGGATCGCCGCGTACGCTGCCCGGGGCCGGATGACGTGGCGGAGGATCGCCGAGATCCCGTCGCCCTCCCCCATCGCGAAGATCGGCTGCGGTGCGAACCCACCGTACTCGAGGACGACCGCGATCGGGGCACCGCCGGCCTCGGCGATCCCCCAGCGGGTCCGGGCGAACTCGCGCGGCTCGAGGTCGCAGATCGCGTAGGCGGCGAAGAGGCGATCGCGCTCGAGGAAGGCGCGGAGGGCCTCCCGGTCGCCCGTCGCTCGGGCCGCGATCGCGCGGGCTTCGGCAGTCAGTGCAGTTGCCGCCACGTCAGGCTTCCGCGCCGGCGGTCGCTCCGTCCGCTCCGGGCGCCTCCGGCGGCTCCGGGTCGCCAACCGCGGTCGGGGGTCGGGTCCCCTCGGGGGGACGACGATCGATCGGCACCTCGGGTGGCGGCACCGGCGCCGGATGGCGCAACTCGCGTTCGTTGATGGCGCTGGTGATCGTCGGACCATAGGGCGGGCGGAGAACGCCGGCCTCGGTGACGATCGCGGAGACGAGGTCGGCCGGCGTGACGTCCACCGCCGGGTTGATCGCCGTCACCCCGGGCGGGGCGATGCGGGTCCCCCTGACCGAGGTCACCTCGTCGGCGGGGCGCTTCTCGAGCGCGGCCTCCGACCCGTCGGGCGTGGCCGCGTCGAGGGTCGGGGTCGGCGCGACGACGTAGAAGGGCACGCCGTGGCGGGCGGCGAGCGCGGCGAGCGGATAGGTCCCCACGAGGTTCACGACATCGCCATTCGCCGCGATCCGCTCCGCCCCGACGAGGACCGCGTCCACCTCACCGGCCGCGAAGAGCCAGCCGACCGCTGCATCGGCGAGAAGCGTGCACGGGATCTCGGCGCGGGCCAGCTCCCACGTGGTGAGGCGCGCGCCGTCGAGCCAGGGGCGTCCTTCGGGAACGAAGACGTGGACGTCGCGGCCGGCCGCCGCGATCTCCGCGATCACGCCGAGCGCGGTCCCGACCTCGCCGCCGCCGAGCGGGCCGGTGCTCCCGTGGACGAGCAGGCGCAGGGCCCGGTCGTCGGGAAGCGGCAGGAGCTCGGCCCCGAGGCGGGCCATCGTGGCGTGGTCGAGAGCGGCCTCCGCGATGATCGATTCCGCCTCCGCGCGGAGGGCATCCGCGATTGCGGGTCCCGCGTCCTCGAGGTCGTCGAACGCCGCATACGAGGCGAGGATCCGGTGGGTGGACCAGCGGACCGCCGCGGTCGAAGGCCGGGCGTGGGCAAGGGCATTGGCCGAGCCACGCAGGATCGCCCGGCGAGCGTACGGCTTCGAGAGCCTGGCCCGCCCCGCGGCGAGCGCGAGGCCCGCGGCCGCGACCTGGCCAAGGGTCGGCGCTCCGCGGACGACGGTTTGGCGGATCGCCTGGGCGACGTCCGCGGCCGTCTCGCAGGAGACCTCGACGAGCTCGTCGGGAAGGCGGCGCTGGTCGATGAGGATCAGCCGGGCTCCCTCCAGCCGGAACGGGAGAAGCGGGCCGGGAGGCGGGGCGACGGGGCCCACCGGCGGTGCGGCCGCGACCGTTGGGCCGGGCACGGGCGCCTCGGCGAGCATCGTGTCGGCCATCTCGCGGGTCGTCTCGCGGAGGACGCCGGCCGCGCCGACGAGGGTCGCGGCGGTGCGCACGGCGTCGCTCGCGATGTCTCGGAAGAAGCGGCGCCGGCCGAGCCGGATCGCTTCGTCCGCAGCGGCGGCATCGGGAGGTGGCCCCTCATCGACGGGCACGACCGCTCCGGGTGCTGCCGGCGCCTCGGCAGGGCGCTCGTCGGCGGTCATGGTCCGCGGCGGACGGTGGCGCGCGGCCGGTTCGTCGGAGCGCTCAGTACGTGATCACGGCCGAGACGGCCTGGTCCGCCAGGCGCTCCCGACCCTTGAGGAAGGAGAGCTCGACGAGGAACGCGAGGCCCACGATCTCGCCCTGGAGGCGCTGGACCAGCTCCACCGTGCCCCGGACCGTCCCCCCGGTCGCGAGAAGGTCGTCCACGATCAGGACCTTCTGCCCGGGCGCGATCGCGTCGCGATGCACCTCGAGCGTGTTCGAGCCGTACTCGAGGGCATACTCGACGCTGATCGTCTCGGCCGGGAGCTTGCCGAGCTTGCGCACCGGCACGAGGCCCGCGCCGAGCTGGTACGCCATGGGGGCCGAGAAGATGAACCCCCGCGACTCCATTCCCACGACGACGTCCACGGCCTCGCCAACGTACGGCGCGAGCATCGCGTCGATCGCGGCGTGGTAGGCGGTGGCGTCCTTGAGGAGCGTCGTGATGTCGTAGAAGAGGATCCCCGGCTTCGGGAAGTCCGGGATCTCGCGGATCTTCGCGCGCAGCTCGTCCGGGGTCATCGTGGCGGAAACCTCCAGGGCGCCGTGTGGCGCCGGGAATACAGGCCGTGGGGGACGGATCGCCTCACCGCGCGCAGTCTACCGCAGCAGGTCGCCGACCCGACCGGCTCGCGCGACTCGCCCCGCACGCGCCACCCGCCCGCGACACCGGGCCCGCCTCGCTCCGGGATCGACCGACACGTGCGGCTCACGGCTCAGATCGCGCTGCCCCGAACGTGCGCTCCTCCCCGCGAAGGAGGCGGCGGATGTTGTCGAGGTGGAAGAGCCAGATCAGGAGCGGCGCCCCGACAGCGAAGACGAGCATGACGGTCGGGAGCGGCGTCACGAGCACCTGAACGGCGAAGGCGATGCCGCCGACGGCGGATCCCACGAGGGAGGCGAGCGACGTGTAGCGCCAGATCGCGAGGACGGCAAGAAAGGCCGCCAGCGTGATCGCGGCGGAGACGGGACCGAGGATGAGGGCCGCCCCGAACCCCGCCGAGACGCCGCGCCCCCCCGAGAAACGGAGGAAGGGCGAGCGGCTGTGGCCGACGATCGCGGCGAGGCCGGCGAGGACCTCCACCTCTGGGCCGGAGCCGAGGGCGCGCGCCAGGAGGACGGCCACGGTCCCCTTGAACATGTCGAGGATCCCGGAGAGGAGCGCCAGCCGGGGGCCGAGGGCCCGCATGACGTTCGCGCCGCCCGTGCGGCCGCTGCCGATGCTCCGGGGATCGGGTCCTCCAGCGACGCGCGCGACGATCACGCCCCACGGGATGCCGCCGATCAGGTAGGCCGCGACGACGAGCAGGGCGGCGCGGACGAGGTCGAGGGGATCCATCGCCGGGGAGTATAGGGGCGGTCAGGGCCGGCGGGCGGAGTCCTCCCCGGTGGGCAGGGAGGTCCCGTCGGAGGTGCCGCCCGGCGCGGAGGTGCCGCCCGGCGCGGAGGTGCCGCCCGGCGCGGGCCGTCCGAGGAGCGCTGTTGCGAGGTCCCGGACCGCACCGGCGTCGGGGGCGGCGAGCGCGGCGCGACCGAGCTCCTCGAGCTCGATCGAGGTCGCCCCTGCAAGCGCCACGCGCACCTGGTCGAGCGACCCGGCATCGGCGGACAGCTCGTCTACGCCGAGCCCGACAAGGACCAGGGCCCCGGCCGGGTCCCCGGCGAGCTCGCCGCAGACCGCCACCGGGATCCCGGCCGCGCGGGCGCCGGCC
>JBBSAS010000120.1:0-5727 GCA_038252055.1 Candidatus Limnocylindrales bacterium | reverse complement strand
GCCCTTGGGCTCCGTGCCGGCCGAGACGACGTCGAACGCGGCCCCGCCGCGTCGCCGGAGGACGGCCTCGGCCATCTGGCTCCGGGCGGAGTTGCCGGTGCAGACGAACAGGACGCGGATCGGCGCGCCGGAGCCCGGAGCGGCGGGCTCGCGGACCCCGGAACCTGGTGCCTCCCCGCCGGACCCTGGCCTGGTCACGGGTTGAGGTCCTCGTGCTTGCCCGAGGCGAGGAAGACCACCTCTTCGGCGATGTTCGTGACGTGGTCGCCGACGCGTTCCATGTAGCGGGCCCCGATCAGGAGCCGCATCGCCCGCTCCACGTTCGCCGAGGCATCCTTCGCGAGCACGACGAGTCGCTCGGCCGCCCGGTGGTAGAGATCGTCGATCTCGTCGTCGCGCAGCGAGACCTCCCGGGCGGCAGCCTCGTCGGAATCGGCCATCGCCCGCATCGTCGCCGCGAGGAATCCGGCAGCCAGGCGTCCCATCTCCGGGATCCCGACGTGGCCATCGAGCGGCGCCTCGGGGGCGAGCTCCTTCGCCCGCTTGGCCACGTTGGCGATCGAATCGCCGACCCGCTCGAGCTCGTAGCCGATCCGGTCGAGGGCCAGCAGGTAGCGCAGGTCGCGGGCGACGGGCGCCTGGGTGGCGATGGTGAGGACCACGAGGTCCTGCGCCTCGAGCTGGAGGGCGTTGATCTCCTCGTCCCCGACGATCACGAAGAGGGCCTTCTCCGCGTCGTGCGTCTCGAGCGCCTCGATCGTGAGGCGGATCCGTTCCTCGATGAGGCTACCCATCCGGAGGAGGATTTCCTTGATCATCCGCTCCTCGCGGTCGAGCGAGAGGCGGGGCACGCTCCGCATCGGCTCCGGGATGTCGCCCTCGACGCGAGCGATGATCTCCTCCACTGCGCGGTCGAGCGGCTCCTGCGGGCGTCCGGCGGGCTCGGTGGCGTGGTTCATGACGTTCTCTCCCTCGCTCAGCCGAAGCGGCCGGAGACGTAGTCCTCGGTCAGCTTCTCCCGAGGGTTGGTGAAGATCTGGGCGGTGCGGTCCATCTCCACGAGGTAGCCGGCCCGGTCCTCGTTCATCGAGAAGAAGGCCGTCTGGTCGCTGACGCGCGAGGCCTGCTGCATGTTGTGGGTCACGATGACGATCGTGTACCGCCCACGCAACTCCAGCATCAGCTCCTCGATCCGCAGGGTCGCCACGGGATCGAGCGCCGAGGCGGGCTCGTCCATGAGGATGACCTCGGGATCGACGGCCATCGCCCGGGCGATGCAGAGGCGCTGCTGCTGGCCTCCCGAGAGCGAGGTGCCGCCCTGGCGGAGCTTGTCCTTGACCTCGTCCCACAGCCCGGCGCCCGTCAGGCAGCGCTCGACGACCTCGTCGTAGTCCGCTTTCGCGGCCCCGCCGCCGAGTCGCAGCCCGGCGACCACGTTGTCGTAGATCGACATCGTCGGGAACGGGTTCGGGCGCTGGAAGACCATCCCCACGAACCGACGCAGATCCACCGCGTCCACGCTCGGCGCGTAGATGTCGGTCCCATCGAGGAGGATCTGGCCGCGCACGGTCGCGTTCCGGGTCAGCTCGTGCATCCGGTTGATCGAGCGGAGGAACGTGCTCTTGCCGCAGCCGGACGGTCCGATGATCGCCGTGATCTCGTTGGCCCTGATCTCCATCGTGACCTCGCGAACGGCCCGGAACGTGCCGTAGAAGAGGTCCAGGTCGCGGATCGCGAGCTTGATCCCGGGTTCTCGGGCCGCCTCACCGTCGGGGGCGGGCGCGGCCGCCGGTCCGGTGGGTGCCGGGGGGCGCGTCGGCGCGGGTCGCTCGGGCGCGTCCGGCGCGATGACCGGCGTGTCGAGGGCCATGTCGGAGGTCTCCTCCCTCATGCTCGGGTGCCGCCCATGGAGCGGAAGCGGACGGCGACGTTGATCCCCAGGACGAGCAGGAGGAGGAGGAGCGCGGCTCCCCATGCCTGCTCGTTGAGGGCGGTGATCGGCGAGCGGGCGCCGTTGTAGATGAACAGGGTCAGGGAATCCATCGGCTTGCCCAGGTCGCCGACGTTGACGAGGCGGGAGCCCAGGGAGGTGAAAAGGAGCGGGGCGGTCTCCCCCGCGGCACGCGCCACGCCCAGCATGACGCCGGTGAGGATGCCGGCCTTCGCGGTGGGCAGCACGACGGACACGGTGGTCCGCCAGGTTGGTACGCCGAGGGCCAGGGCGCCCTCGCGCAGCTCGCGCGGCACGAGCTGGAGGACCTCCTCGGTCGTCCGCTGGATGACCGGGATCATGATCACCGCGAGCGCGACACCGCCGGCGAAGGCATTGAACTGCTTGAAGGGCAGGACCAGCAGGGCGTAGATGAAGACGCCGACGAGGATCGACGGGATTCCGACCATGACGTCCGAGGCGAAGCGGACGGCGCGAGCGGCCCGGTTGCCGGCGAACTCGCTGACGAAGATCCCCGAGAGGATGCCGATGGGCACGGCGAAGAGCGTGGCGAGGGCGACCATCTGGAGCGTTCCCAGCCAGGCCTGCAGGGCTCCGCCGCCGGTGCCGAGCGCCTTCGACGGCTTCGTGATGAGGTCGAGGTTGAGCGCCCCCGCGCCCTTGACCACGACGTAGAGCAGGACGGCCGCGAGCGGGATGATGCAGGCGATCGTCGCCGCGAGCGCGATCGAACGGGCGATCCGGTCGATCGTCTTGCGCCGCGAGCCCCGGGCCGCGAGGAGGCGGTCGGCGAAGGTGCCCTCGCGAACGACCACGGACCCGGTCATCGTCCCGGCCCCCGGGTGGTCCGCGCAACGAGGAGCCGCGCGGCCCCGTTGAGGAGGAGCGTCATCGCGAGCAGGATCACCCCGATCGCGATCAGCGACTGCGACTGGAGCCCGGTCGATTCGTTGAAGGTGACCGCGATCTTCGAGGCGATCGACTGGCCCTGTTCGAAGACCGAGACCGGGACCGCGTCCTTGTTGCCGATCACCATCGTCACGGCCATCGTCTCGCCCAGCGCGCGCCCAAGGCCCAGGATCACGGCCCCGATGACGCCCGAGCGGGCGTACGGGAGGACGGCCTTCGTCGCCACCTCCCAGTGGGTTGCCCCGAGGCCGTACATCGCCTCCCGTTGGGCGTTGGGCACCGAGCGGAGGACCTCGCGCGAGAGGGAGACGATCGTCGGCAGGATCATGATCGCGAGGATCACCCCGGCGGTGCTGATGCTGAAGCCGTAGCTCGGGCCGGCGAAGAAGGGCAGCCAGCCGAGTGTCGAGATGAGGAAGGCATCGAGCGTGTCGCGGAGGAGCGGCGCGAGCACGAAGATGCCCCACAGGCCGAGGACCACCGAAGGGATCGCGGCCAGGAGCTCGATCGTGAACGTGAGGGGCGTGGCCAGGCGCCGGTCTGCGAACTCGGACAGGAAGATCGCCGTGAGCAGCCCGATCGGGGTGGCGAGGATGAGGGCGATCAGCGAGGTGTAGAGGGTCCCGACGATGAAGGGGACCGCCCCGTAGAGCTCGCGGATCGGGTCCCACTGCGTGCCGGTGACGAGGTCGAGGCCGAACGTCTGCCAGGCCGGCCAGGAGTCGATGAGCAGGACCACCCCGATGCCGATAAGGATCGCGATGATCAGGAAGCCGAAGCCGCGCGTCCCGAGGACGAACGCCCGGTCACCGCGGCGGGGCGACGCGCGGGTGGGCAGGCCGGGGCGCGAGAGCGTGGTCATCGAGTCCTCACTCTACCGAATGGAGGAGCGCCGACGGTGCCACGGTGGGCGCCGCCGGCGCGGAGCGGGAGTCAGCGGGGACCCGGACTACATGCCCCAGATGGGAGCTCCGTTGTACATGATCTTGTGGAGCTCGTCGATCGTCTTCTGCTGGACCGGTGCCGGCAGTGGCGCGTAGCCGAGGTCCTTCTCGGTCGCCTGGCCGTCGGTCAGGGCCCAGTGCATGAAGGCGACGAGCGCCTGGCCCTTCGCCTCGTCCTTCTGGTCGGCGTAGACGAGGAGGAAGGTGTACGAGGCGATCGGATAGGTGTCGGGGCCGGCGCCGTTGATGATCGGCGCCTGGCGGAAGTCGGACGGGAAGTCCGGCGCCGCGGCCTCGGCGGCGGCGGTGACGCCGTCGGTCGAGCCCTGGACGAAGTTGCCGTCGGCGTTCTTCATCGAGGCGGAGGAGAGACCCGCCTGGGTGGCGTACTGGAGCTCGACGTAGCTGATCGAGCCGTTCGTCTGCTTCGTGGTCGCCGCCACGCCGTCGTTGCCCTTCGCGCCGATGCCCGTGGGCCACTGGACTTCCTTGCCGGCCCCGGGGCCGTTCTTCCAGTCGTCGCTCACGGCGGCGAGGTAGGCCGTGAACGCGTTCGTCGTCCCGGAGCCGTCCGAGCGGTGAACGACGACGATGTCGGCATCCGGCAGCGAGGCCCCGGCGTTCAGGGCGGCGATCGCCGGGTCGTTCCACTTCGTGATCGTGCCGAGGAAGATGCCGGCGGTCGTCGGGCCGTCGAGCTTCAGGTCGGTCATGCCGGGGACGTTGAAGATGACGACGACCGCGCCGAGGGCGGTCGGGATGTGGAGGATCTGGGAGCCGGCCGGCAGCGCCGCGATCTCCTCGTCCTTCATCGGCGCGTCCGACGCGCCGAAGTCCACGGTCTGCTCGGTGATGTTCTTGATGCCGCCGCCGGAGCCGATCGCCTGGTAGTCGATCTGGATGTTCGGGTTGATGGTCCCGAAGTTCTCGAACCAAACCTGGTAGAGCGGGGCCGGGAAGGTGGCGCCGGCGCCGGTCAGGCTGCCGTCGCCGGCCGGGATGGTCGGGCCGGTCGCGGGAGCGGCGGACGGCTCGGCGGACGCCCCCATCGAGGGCTCGGCGCTCGGAGCCATCGAAGGCTCGACGGTGGCCGACGGGCTGGGGGAGGCGCTGCTGCTGCATGCGCCGACCGCGAGGGCGGCCACGAGCGCGAGCGCTCCGAGCCGCCGGGGCGAGGTGATGGTCACGGGGTGCGATACCTCCTGGTGCCGCCGGACACGGCTCGACGTGCCTCTGGGCGGCTTCTGTGCGCACGTTTCGCAATTGCACCGTCGCGGTCGGCCGTGAACCGGGGGTTTGCGACCGGTTAAGTGATCGTTAACGGTGGCTGGGGCCAAGGCCGAGCCGGTGGCACGGCCCCCCGCCCCTCGGTGGCACGGCTCCCCGCGCGCATGCGCCTCCGACGGCGCAGACTGTGTCGGTCGTCGGTGGGCGACAGTCCATCGACGCGGGCCACCTGGCCCGCGGGATCGAGAGATTGGGACGAGATGCCGAAGAAGTCCGGGAAAAGGTCCACGAAGAAGCCCAAGAGGAAGGTGGCACCGACGGCCGCGAAGAAGGCCTCCGGAAAGATGAAGAAAGGCGCCGCGGACGCCGGCCCACCGGTCGTCGCGGCGCTGAGCGTCCAGGAGGCCCTGGAGAAGGCGCTGGCCCGGGAAGCCCGAGCGGCCTCGCGGCTCGAGGCGGTCAGCGCCGAGGTTGCCGCCCTCCGCGTTGCCCTTGCCGCGTTCGCGGTTCCCCCGGCCGACGAGGCCGCTCCGCCAGCCGCCGCTCCGGCCGCGGCCACCCCCGCCCGACGGCGACGCCCGACGCCCTCCGCCACCGGGATCCGCACGGCGCCGTCCGCTGCACCTGCGGCCGATGCGCAGATTGCGGCTCGGCCCGCCGTGTCGGCCGAGGACGCGCCCCCGGAGAAGCCCGTCG
>JBBSAS010000119.1:0-5787 GCA_038252055.1 Candidatus Limnocylindrales bacterium | reverse complement strand
GGAAGCCGACGACTGCTTTCCTGGGGCGAAAGACCCGACGGTCGGCGTGGCGGCGCGTGTCGAGAACCGTCGCGGCCCGACGGTTGCGACCACCATGCCCACGTCGTCGACTGAATCTCGTCGCTGGGCGACGGGAATCAACGGATTCCGGGCTTGACCGGGGGCCGACGTGTGCCGTTCTTGCGTGGCAGGAATGGCCGCGGGTCCAATGCCGGGGGTCCGATTGCCGCGCTTGACACGCGGCTGACACGTTCCCGTCGAACGGCCCGTGACGGGCGGACGGCCGAGCCCCGATCATGGGGCGAAGGAGGTGAACCTGATGGCGAAACCGTCCCTGGTGGAGCGCCTGCGCCGCAGCCTCGACGGCCTGCGCGGCCGGTCCAACGACCCGGAGCGCGAGCGCGAGTGGGAGGAGCGCGAGGCGGCGATCGAGATCGAGCGCGAAGAGTCGGTCAACAGCCCGATCGAGGGCGTCCGCGGCGCGCAGCCGTACGACTACACCGAGCGCGACGAGCACTGACTGCAGCGTCGCGGGCCCCGTCACACACGCTGACCCACTGCGCCCATCGGGCCCGGTCCGTCGACTCGCGTCACCCCGGGCTATGATCGCGGGATGAGCGAACGACCGATCAAGGTCCTGATCGCGAAGCCGGGGCTCGACGGCCACGACCGCGGCGCAAAGGTGCTCGCCCGGGGTCTTCGCGACGAGGGCTTCGAGGTCGTCTACACCGGCCTGCGCCAGACCCCCGAGATGGTCGTCACGGCCGCCCTCCAGGAGGACGTGGACGTGGTGGGCCTCTCGATCCTGTCGGGCGCCCACATGACCCTCCTCCCCCGGATCTGCGCCCTGCTCCGCGACAAGGGCCTCGACGACGTCCTCGTCACGGCCGGCGGGATCATCCCCGACGACGACGTTCCGGCCCTGCGGGAGGCGGGCGTCGCCGCGGTGTTCGGTCCCGGGACGACGATCGGCGAGGTGGTGAGCTTCCTCCGGGCGAACGTCCGGTCGCTGGCCTGACCCCGATGAACCGGGCGCCCTCCAACGCGGCGCCTCAGGACGACGCGGCGCACGCTGACCCGGCGGCGCGCGGTGACCCACCGCCTCCCGGCGACGCGGCGCCACGCGGCGGCGCGGTGCCACACGACGACGTGGCGCGCGGCGCGACGCTGGCCCGGGCGGTGCTCGACGGTGACCGCCGCTCCCTGGCGAGGCTCCTGACCGCCGTCGAGAACCGGACGCCGGTCGCGGCCGCGGCGCTCGCGACGCTGCACCCGGCAGCCGGCCGGGCCCACCTCGTCGGGATCACGGGTGCCCCCGGCGCCGGCAAGAGCACCCTCGTCGCCGCGCTCGTCGGGGAGATCCGACGAGACGGCCGGAGCGTCGCGGTCATCGCCGTGGACCCGTCCTCGCCGATCACCGGCGGGGCGCTCCTCGGCGACCGGGTGCGGATGCAGGCATATGCGTCCGACGACGGTGTCTTCATTCGGAGCATGGCCTCGCGCGGCCATGCCGGCGGCCTCGCGGCGTCGTCCGTGGCCGCGGCGACGGTGCTCGACGCGGCCGGCTTCGAGGTGATCCTGATCGAGACGGTTGGGACCGGCCAGAGTGAGGTCGAGGTCGCCGCCGCTGCCGACACCACGGTGGTCCTCGAGGCGCCGGACATGGGCGACGAGATCCAGGCGATCAAGGCCGGTCTCCTCGAGGTGGCCGACATCGTCGTCGTCAACAAGGGTGATCGGCCCGGCGCCCAGCGGACGGCCGCGGAGCTGCGGGCGATGCTCACGACGACGCCCGGGGCGCGTCGGGCGGGGGCGAACCCGGCCGACGCGGCTTCGGGCCCCGAGGTTCTCCTCGTGACCGCGACCACCGGCGACGGCGTCCCGGCGCTCCTCGCGGCCCTCCAGCGCCACCGGGCGACCCTGTCGGAGATCGCTGATGGGGTCCCCGCGCGACGAGCGCGCGCGGCGGCCCTGGTCTGGGCACTGCTCGGGGATCGCGTCCGCGGCCGCCTGGAGAGCCCGCCCCTGGCGGCGTCCACCGCCGGGACGCTCGATGCCGTGGTCCGCCACGAGCTGGACCCCTACGCCGCCGCGGACCGGCTTCTCCTCGCCCTCGATCGGTCGTAGGCGTCGGTGCCCGCAGGCCCCACTGATCGCGCGGGAAGCCCGAAAGGGCAGCCGGGGCCGCGAACTCCGGCGCGAATGCTCTTGACCGCGAGGCTGATCCCGGTGCTCAATGGCGTCGGTATCATCCGGGATGCGGAGCCTTGTCGCTCCGCGCCTTCGTCCAACCGCTCGTGGAGGTCACCGATGTCCAGCAAGGGTCGTCTGCTCGCCGCGTTCGCGACGCTCAGTCTCGCGTTCGCCGCGTGCGGCGGAACCGCATCGCCCGCGGCGGAGACGCCGGGCAGCACCGCCCCGGCCGCTTCCAGCGCGCCGTCCTCGAGCGACCCCGCGCCCGTCACCACACCGGCCGCCGTCGCGACCGCCGGGACCACCGGCGCCGACATCTCCGGAGCGGCGACTGCCCTGGCCGACCTGGACTCGTATCACCTGCTGATCACGATGAAGACGCAGGGGCTCGACGAGGGCGCGTTCGCGATGTTCGGCGACGGCATGGAGATGGAAGGAACGATCATCTTCAGGCCGACCAAGGCAGCGGACATGTCGATCTCGATGGGCGCCGCGGCGCAGAAGCTGGCGATGAAGTACCGGGTCATTGGCGACAAGGCCTGGGTCTCCATGGGGGACAGCTGGATGGAATCGCCGGAGGCCGACGCGCAGTCGATGATTGACAGCTTCTCGGCCGACCAGATGCTCGGCTCCTTCGGCGGCGTGGGTGGCCTCACGGCCGTGGGCGACGAGACGAAGAACGGTGTCGCGACCACGCACTACACCGCGGCCGCCGACGCGGTGGGGCAGGCGGTCGGGTCATCGATCGGGCTCGCTGACGCGAAGTGGTCGATGGACTTCTGGGTGGCGAAGGAGGGCGGGTACGCGGTCAGCTACGCGATCGCCGGGAAGAACGCCAGCGGGTCGTTCGAGATGAACCTCGATGTCACCGACATCAACAGCGCGTCCAACGTGGTCGAAGTTCCCACCGTCGGCAGCTGAACGGCGGGTCCGCCGCACGCGCGGAGCACGACGGGCGTCGGCGTGATCGACAGGGTAGAATGCGGCCGCCCGGAAGGCTCCGGCGCCGCAGATCCTCGCGGAGGCGGCCCGGAACCCGGACAGGCGGGCCCGTAGCTCAATGGTAGAGCGGGGGACTCTTAATCCCTAGGTTCAGAGTTCGAATCTCTGCGGGCTCACCAACCCTGCCTCCGAACGCCCCGCCCACCGGCGGGGCGTTGCCGTGCAAGGTCGGCGACTGACCGACCCCCGGGGACGACCGGGTGCAACGCACAGAGGCCCGGCCAGGCCCGGCCCGGCCCGGCTGCGGCCGCCTGGCCGCGCCGCGGCGGCTGGGGCACAATAGCCGCGATGCCGCCGCGCGACGCTTCCCGAAGGCCCCCCATGGCACGCCCGATCTCGGGATCGGCTGCGGCGCGCGGGAGCGGAGGCGGGACCTCGGGCCTCGGTGGCGACGGCGGCCGGACGGGTCCACCTCGGGGTGCCGGTCGGGGTTCGTCGGCCGGGCGAGGAGGCCCGCACAGTGGGTCGACCGTGCTCGTCGGGCTCCTGGCTGTCGTTGGCGTGGGACTGCTGGTCGGTGCAGCGGTCTTCGCCTCGGGAAGCGCAGGCAACCCGCCCGCGGCATCGGGCTCGCCCGGCGCGACGGGAGTTGCCGGGATCAGTCCGGGCCCTGGGCCATCCGGGTCGGGGAGCGCGGAGGCGTCGCCGTCGGGCACGCCGTCCGCGTCGGCCTCGCCCGGGACCGCCGGCCCGCTCGATCTCCCGCTCGCGCTCGTGGCCGACGTCCGCGACCTGCGCGAAGGGCTCACGTCGGCGACGCTTGCCCGCGAGCTCGCCGCGGGCAACGTGGCCGTGCCCTGCGGGATCGACGCGCTGCGCCTCGGCGCCGACAGCGCGACCGCGGACGCCGCTCCCTGCGTCGAGGCCTCGAAGATCACGGCGGCGGTGCGGGCCAAGAAGCCGCGGCTCGGTCTCCTCCCGGCCGCCCTCGTCACTCCGCGGGTCAAGGTCCTCCGGGTCGGCGGGGCGGACCTCTTCGGCCCCCCATCGGTTCGGAAGGTCGACTACCCCCTCGTCGGCACGGTGACTGCGCCACCGGCCGCCTGGACGGCATTCGACCCCGGCGAGGTCCGGACGATCATCTCCACCGGGGACACCTGCCCCGACCGCGGCGTCAGCCACCAGTCGAACACCCTCAAGAAGGGCTGGGACTGGGTCCTCAACGGCGGGACGGCGAAGTACACCGGGACGCGCATGGATCGCCGCTTCGACGGCCCCGACGGGAACGGCTGGCCGGTGGTGACCGCCGTTCGCACCGGCAACGCGGGCGCGGTCCGGAAGCTGATCTCGGACGCCGAGATCACCCTCGACGACTTCGAGTGCCCGATGACGAAGAAGTTCGTCCAGCACGACACGGGGACCGTCTTCTCGATCGACCCGAAGGTCGCGCCCCTGCTCGCCCGCTCCGGGGTGGACGTCGTGACGCTCGCCTCGAACCACATGACCGACCAGGGGACCGGGGCCCTCAAGGAGACGCTCAACCTCTTCAAGAAGAACAAGATCGCGTCGTTCGGGGCCGGCCTGACCCTGTCACAGGCCCTGAAGCCGGCGGTCATCGACGTCCGCGGGCTGCGGTTCGCCTTCGTCGGCTTCAACGAGATTCCGGGTTCCGCCAAGGCCGGCGCCTCGACCCCCGGCGTCGCCTATCTCGACGAGGCGAATGTCCGCGCCGGGGTCGCCGCGGCCCGGAAGGTCGCCGACGTCGTGATCGTCGTGCCCCAGTGGGGCTGGCCCGAGTACCACGCGAGCTTCACGGCCCGCCAGAAGCAGCAGATGAAGCTGTTCTGGGATGCCGGCGTCGACCAGGTCATCGGACACGGGACCCACTGGGCGGGCCCGCTCTCGATCACCCGGGACGATCGTGGCTTCCACGTCGCGATGGGGAGCCACGGCAACTTCCTCTTCGGGCAGGACTGGAGCCGGCAGACTCAGGAGGCGGTGATCGTGGAGTTGACGTTCGTGGGGACGGAGGTCGCCCAGGTCCGCCTCCACCCGTTCATCATGCTCGACCAGGCGCAGGCGAACCTCACGAAGCCGACGACCGACGGGAAGTACGTCCTCGGGCAGGTCTGGGGCAACAGCATCCTGAAGTAGCCGCGGCCAGGGTAGCCGCGGCAGTCCGGCCCGTAGGCCCACCGCCTCCGGGGCCTCGCTCGGCCCGCCGCCGCCGCCCCGGCCGGCATGTCCGGCGGCAGGCACCCGGCGGGCGCGCGATCGCGCGTGCTACCCTTCGCTCGTCCTTTGCGGCCGGTCCCGTGAGGCCGGCGAACCGGTCCTGTGAGGCCGGAAGGGAGGCTCGCGTGCACACGTTCAGCGCCGTCCACCGCGCCCCCCGGGCCGGTGGCGTTTCTCTGTCCGGGGCCGGATGAGCCCCCCCGGCGCGAGCCCCCCGGCGATGGTGCCGCCGTTCCCGGATCCGGATCTCATCGTCGATCCGCGCGTGGGCGCCCGGGGGCCAGCACTCCTCGCCCTCGAGGACGGGACCGTCTTCCCGGGGATCGCCTTCGGTGCCGACGCCGCGGCGGGTGGCGACCTCGTCGTCAACACGAGCCAGACCGGCTACCAGGAGGTCTGCACCGATCCCTCGTACGC